>JALYNK010000332.1 GCA_030773235.1 Actinomycetota bacterium
ACTTGAAAGGTGCTCCTCGACTCGCACGATGTTGACCCTCAGCAAGTCGCATCGTTCCTGGTCAGGAGCACCTTTCATGTGATCAACACACCGTCACCGCGCCGCCCGGTGAAAGCCCCGGGCTAGCCAGCGCCCTTCCCCCGGGCGGTGTCCTCCCGCAGCGCCTGCTCGCTCGACGATGCGGCAACGCAGCGCGGCCCGACGTGCGCTCGGTGCAGGAACAGCGCCGCCGTTGGCGGCGGCGACGATCGCGACACCGAGGGCGGAGGCGGCGGCCAGCTCCCGCCCGGTGAGCCGTCGCTGCTGGTGGACCCACCGGAGGAAGACGACGGAGCCGGGCAGGCCCAGGCAGGCGGCCGTGAGCATGGCTGGGGAGTACTCGCCGAAGTAGGCCGCCGCGGCGAGGTGGAACACGGAGTTGAGGCCGAACTGCACGCCCGCGGCCGCAGCCAGGATCACCCAGCCGCCGCGCCGCTCGCGCTCAACGGCCCGGTAGCTGGCGGCGAAGACGAGCAGCACCGAGGGCGTACGGCAACGGCAGTGTGCGCCGGCTCAACGACTGCTACCTGTGGGGCCGCGTCGATCTTGCGTCAGATGGGATGCGCTTGTGGGACGAGTCAGCCGATCCAGTAGCGCTTCGTCCGCCTCCCGTTGGCGGTGAGTCGTACGTCCTCGAGGACTCCGCCGCACCGCTCGATCGCGCGCTGGGAGGCGGCGTTGTCGTCGTCGCACGTCACCAGAACTCGCTCGACGCCTTCGCTGCGGCCGATGATCAGCGCCTGGCGGAGGATCTCGGTGGCATGTCCTCGGCGCCGGAACTGCGGTTGTACCGCGTAGCCGACGTGCCCGCCGAACTCGACCAGGAAGTCGTTGAGCTCATGCCGGATGGACACCCGCCCGACAAGGTCCTCGCCGACTCCGGCGATCAGGAACGTCGCGGGCACGTGTCCCGGCTCCAGCTCGAGGCCGTGGCGGTGTTGCTGCAGCAGGCGCAGGTACTGCGGCCAGGTCCGCTCGGGGCTCCAACCCAGCAGCATGGTGAAGTCCTCCGCGGCCAGCTCGCGGTGCGCCAGCAGGGCCTGCGGCTCGTCGGACTCGGTGAGCCGACGCAGGCCCAAGCGCTCAGACGCGGTCAGAGGACGTGTCCGATGGCGCTGTCGACGTGGTCGGGGATGGCGCCGTCTGCCGGTCGCCGGTGCTGGAGGTCCCGGCTGGCTCGAACATCAGGATCGCCCCGCGCGAGGACGGCTTGTGCTCGGTGCCCTTGGGCACGACGAAGGTGTACAGCCCGCGGAGCGTTGGACGGGTCAACGACTACGACTTGCGGATCGCGCACACCCTCGGCGAGCACGTGTGGCACGTGCACGCGTCGAAGGAAGCCAGCGCGGCGGGCAGGTTGACCGGAGCAGGTGTCGTCATGAGCGGCAGCGTGTCGGTCTGGCCGCACCGTGGCTTGTACGATCTTGACGTGGACGACCCGGTCCCCGCGTCCTGCTCGGTCGCCGCCTGGCGGCCAGCGGTACCCGGCATCAGTGAGGTCTTCCACGCCCGCATCGCCGACTACGCCTACCCGGCGCACTGCCACGACACGTGGACCGTGCTCATCGTCGACGCGGGAGCCACCGACTACGACCTGGACCGCCGGCACTGCGCAGCTAGTCCCGTGCCACCGTTCGGCGCCATCTCGGCCGGCCAGGGCGGGCGCCTCGCCCCGCCTGCGCCGTGCGGCCGGTCGACCTCGCCCCGGCAACCGTTGTGGTCGGGGCCCGACCCCGACATCCACCCAGGTCAGGTCGGCCGACCGAGCCCGGGCCGATGCGCATGAGGCGGTGCGGGAGCGCCGCCTCGCAGCTCCGTCCGCTGTGCTGTGGGCATGGTCAGGCCCACGCGACCGGCGAAGTCGGCCAGGTACTCGAGATGACGCCGCACGTGGGGTTCTGAGTCGACCCGGGTGAGGCAGTCGCCCACCCAGTCGTTGAAGAGCTGCTGCGCTCGGTGCCGATCACCCGCGCCCAGGCGCATCCGCGCCGCGAGGAGCCGGTCGGGTTCCACGCCGCTGACCTCGCGAGACGCGATCGGAGCGCTCTCGAGCACCGAGAGGATGGCGGCGCGGCTGCCGAGACGGTCCAACCATCCGAACGCCTCACTGTGCAGCAGCTCGACCATCACCGACCCCACGCCGGACGGGTCGTCGAGCGGCCACGTCCCGTGCCGCGAGCTCCCCGCCGGATCCTCGATGAGCCCGCGCAACTGGCAGTCGGCGTCGTCGACCCAGTCCTTTCCCGCTGGCGCGCCCCGCGGGCCGAAGCGGACGTCATCCAGACGCCAGGCCTCCTCGACGAACACGCCCAGGTGCACGGTGAAGTGTCCGTAGAGGCTCTCGCGCAGGCCGGGGATCTCGACGAGCCCGGGCGGGTCGTACGGGACCATGCGGTAGGCGACGACGTGGACGAGCCCCGGCTCGACCGTCCGGTTGAACGTGTGCTTCCTCTTGCGGAAGCCGGCCGCCTTGAGCACGGGCTGGACGTGCGCGACGACCTGCTTCATCGCCACGGACGCCGCAGTCACCACGCGCTCAGCGTGCCCAACACGTCGCATCCGCCGGACCGCGAGGCCGTCGCCGCGCGGTGATCCCGACGACGTGAGCCCGGTCCCGCAGGTCCCGGCGACCTTCCGCGGAGAGTGTCCGAGGGGGGACTTGAACCCCCATCCCCATCACTGAGGACCAGCACCTCAAGCTGGCGCGTCTGCCAATTCCGCCACCCGGACGAGCGGCCGTGCGGACCCCGCGCGGCGCTGGCCAGCATA
>JALYNK010000333.1 GCA_030773235.1 Actinomycetota bacterium
CTGCCGGGCAGCCCCACGTCGTCGAGGACCTGTGCACCGGAGACGACGTCGCACCACCAGCGCTGCGCGTCGGCGAACCGCTCCGGTCCGCCGAGCTCCACCCGGGCGGCTGCACCCCAGCCGACCAGCCCCTCCCCGTCGTGCACCCAGGCCAGGCCGCCGCGCTCGGGGAGCAGGTCGAGCAGCGGCCGCGCGTGGTCCGGGTCGAGCCGGACCGTCCGGACGCTGAGCACGTCGACGGCCGGCAGGGTCACGCCGTCAGGGTAGGAGGGGCCGGCGGACGCGGCACCCCGGCCAGGAGCCGCTCACGCGTCCGGCAGCGCGTCGAGGAGCCGGAGCCAGACCTCGGACATCGTCGGGAACGCCGGGACCGCGTGCCACAGCCGCTCGACCGGCACCTCGCCGGCGACCGCGATCGTCGCCGAGTGCAGCAGCTCGGCAACCTCGGACCCCAGGAAGGTCGCGCCGATCACCACCAGGCGGTCTGTGTCGACGACGAGCTTCGCCCAGCCCGAGTAGCCGTCGGCCAGCAGCGCCGCGCCGGCGACCGAGCCGAGCTCGTACTCGCTGGTCACGACGCGCAGACCGCGCTCGCGGGCCTGCCTCTCGGTGAGCCCGACGGAGGCCACCTGCGGAGAGGTGAAGACCACCTGCGGCACGGCGCGCGAGTCGGCGGTCGCGGCGTAGCGGCTCCACGGCGCCGGGTCCTGCGCGGCCGGCTCGCCCGCTGCGCGGGCCGCGATCACCGTGCCGCAGGCGCGCGCCTCGTACTTGCCCATGTGGGTGAGACGGGCCCGGTCGGTGCAGTCGCCCGCGGCGTACAGCCATCCGCCAGGGACGCCGGGGACCCGCAGGCTGTCGTCGACGGCGAGCGGTGCGCCCGGGCGGAGCCCGACGGTCTCCAGCCCGACGTCGCCGGTGCGCGGGGTGCGACCGGCGGCGACGAGCACCTCGTCGGCCTCGAGCACCTCGCCGTCCACGGTCAGGCGGACGGGGCCGTCGCCCTCGCGCCGCACCTCCGTGACCTCAGCACTCAGCCGCACGTCGACGCCCCGCTCGCGCAGTGCCGCCGCCAGCCGGTCGGCGGCCTCGGGCTCGTGGCCCGGCAGCAGGCGCGGCCCGCGCTGCAGAACGGTGACCTGCTCGCTGCCGAGCGCCCGCCAGGCGGTCGCCATCTCCACGCCCACCACGCCGCCGCCGAGGACCGCAAGCCGGCGCGGCGCCTCCTTCGCGGTGGTCGCGTCACGGCTCGTCCAGGGCCGGGCCTCGGCGAGGCCGGGCACCGGCGGGACCGCCGCGGCCGTGCCGGTGCACACCACCACGGCGTGCCGGGCGGTGAGCAGCTCGGTGTCGCCCTCTGGACCGGTCACCTCGACCCGGCGCTCCCCGGCGAGCCGACCGGTGCCGCGGACGAGCGCGGACCCGGTGCCCTCGAGCCACGACACCTGACCGGCGTCGAGGAAGCCACCGACGAACGCGTCGCGGCGGGCGAGCGCTGCGGCGGCGTCGAGCGGCCCGGTCACCGCCTCGCGAGCGCCGGGCACGCCGCGGACGGCGTCAAGCACGTCGACCGGGCGCAGCAGCGCCTTGCTGGGGATGCACGCCCAGTACGAGCACTCGCCGCCCACGAGCTCGGCCTCGACGACCGCCACGGTCAGGCCGCCACGACGGGCGTAGTCCGCGACGTTCTCACCGGTCGGGCCCGCGCCCAGGACGACGACGTCGTACTCGGTCGTCTGCAGCTCGCGCATGGGGTGGTCCTTCGGGTGGGGCCGGGTCGTCACGCGGGCGGTCAGGTCTGCGTGTACGCGACGACGACGATGACGATCAGGAGCGCGAGCCCGAACAGCGCGGTGAACAGCACCTGCTTGGTGCCCGAGTAGAGAGCCATGCGGCGCCGCTACCCCCGCGCCGGCGTCCCGACCCTCGCGGCGGGGCTACTCGTCGAGGAGGCTGCGGAGCCGCTCCCGCTCGATCCGCTTGCGCTCGGCGCGGGCGGCGAGCGCGACCGCGACCGCCTCGCGCTGGGGCCGCAGCAGGGCCAGTGCGACCAGGCTGCTGACGACCAGCGCCACGAACAGGGCGCCGAACCTGCTCAGCCCCAGGACGAGCATCAGCCCGTACGCCCCGCCGAAGGCGACGCCGCGCAGTGCCGTGTAGACGGCGATCGCCCGGCCGAGCGAGGGCCCGCTGTCCTGCTGCACGGTCACGCGTACGAGTGCAGGCCGACGACGAAGATGTTGACCACGTAGTAGTCGATGACCAGCGCGACCGCGGCCGCGACGGCGACCCAGGCCGCGCGGCGGCCCCGCCAGCCGCCGGTCGCGTGCGCGTGCAGGTAGCCGGCGTAGAGCACCCAGGTGATGAACGACCAGGTCTCCTTGGGGTCCCAGCCCCAGTAGCGGCCCCACGCCGCCTCGGCCCAGATCGCCCCGGCGATGATCGCGAAGGTCCAGATCGGGAACGCGAAGGCGACGACGACGTACACCGCGCGCTCGAGCGCCGGCGCGGTGGGCAGCGACCGGCCGAGGGAGAGCGGGAACTTCGGCGTACGGCCGCGCGACACCATCTCGTCCGCGCGGTCACGCAGCAGGTAGAGCAGGGCGACGACACCGGAGAGCAGGAAGGCCCCGCTCGCCACCACGGCGGCGAACACGTGGATCTTGATCCAGTACGACTGCAGCGCGGGGACGAGCGGCCCGGCGGGCGTGTAGAGGACGGTGGCGGCGAGCCCCAGGTAGAGCGTCACCGGGACCATGACGAACGCGCCGACGGAAACGTCGACCCGCCTGCGCTG
>JALYNK010000334.1 GCA_030773235.1 Actinomycetota bacterium
CGAGCGCCGACGTGTCGTCGAGCCCGCGCTCGGCGGCGTACTTGCGCACGTCCTGGCTAATGCGCATCGAGCAGAAGTGCGGGCCGCACATCGAGCAGAAGTGCGCGGTCTTCGCCGGCGCCGCCGGCAGCGTCTCGTCGTGGAACTCGCGCGCCGTCGTCGGGTCCAGCGAGAGGTTGAACTGGTCCTCCCACCGGAACTCGAACCGCGCGTCGGACAGCGCGTCGTCCCACGCCTGCGCGCCCGGGTGCCCCTTGGCGAGGTCCGCCGCGTGCGCCGCGATCTTGTACGTGATCACGCCGTCCTTGACGTCGTCGCGGTCGGGCAGGCCGAGGTGCTCCTTGGGCGTGACGTAGCAGAGCATCGCCGTGCCGTACCAGCCGATCATCGCGGCGCCGATCGCGCTGGTGATGTGGTCGTAGCCCGGCGCGACGTCCGTGGTGAGCGGACCCAGCGTGTAGAACGGCGCCTCCGCGCAGACCTCCAGCTGGAGGTCCATGTTCTCCTTGATCTTGTTCATCGGGACGTGTCCGGGGCCCTCGACCATGACCTGCACGTCGTACTCCCACGCGACCTTCGTCAGCTCGCCGAGGGTGCGCAGCTCGCTGAACTGCGCCTCGTCGTTGGCGTCCGCGATCGACCCCGGCCGCAGGCCGTCACCGAGGGAGAACGTCACGTCGTACTGCGCCATGAGCTCGCAGAGATCGCGGAAGTGCGTGTAGAGGAAGTTCTCCTCGTGGTGCGCGAGGCACCAGGCCGCCATGATCGAGCCGCCGCGGCTGACGATGCCGGTCTTGCGGTTCGCGGCCAGCGGCACGTAGCGCAGCAGCACGCCGGCGTGCACGGTGATGTAGTCGACGCCCTGCTCGAACTGCTCCACCAGGGTGTCGCGGTAGACCTCCCACGACAGGTCCTCGGCCTTGCCGTTGACCTTCTCCAGCGCCTGGTAGATCGGCACCGTGCCGATCGGCACCGCGCTGTTGCGCAGGATCCACTCGCGGGTGGTGTGGATGTTGCGCCCGGTCGACAGGTCCATGACCGTGTCGGCGCCCCAGCGGGTCGCCCAGGTCATCTTGTCGACCTCCTCCTCGATCGAGGAGGCGACGGCGCTGTTGCCGATGTTGGCGTTGATCTTGACGAGGAAGTTCCGCCCGATCGCCATCGGCTCGGACTCGGGGTGGTTGACGTTCAGCGGCAGCACGACCCGGCCCCGGGCGAGCTCGCTGCGCACGTGCTCCGGCGCAACGCCCTCGCGCAGCGCGACGAACTCCATCTCCGGCGTGATCTCGCCGCGACGGGCGTACGCCAGCTGGGTCACCGTGCGGCCCGGCAGCGCTCGGCGCGGGCGGGCAGTCGTCTGGAAGACGCTGTCGAGGTCGCGGGAGTCGGCGCGCCGCAGCCCGTCGTCGATCGGCTGGACGGCCCGCCCGTCGTACTGCTCGGTGTCGCCGCGCTCGGCGATCCAGTCCTCGCGCAGCCGGGGCAGCCCGAGTCGCACATCGGTGCGCAGCTCCGGGTCGGTGTACGGCCCCGACGTGTCGTACAGGACGACCGCGTCGCCGGTGCTGAGCGGCACCTCGCGCATCGGCACCCGGAGGTCGGGTCGGCTGCCCTGGAAGTACGTCTTGCGCGAGCCGGGCAGGGGCGTGCCCGTCCGCGACAGGGCCTGCTGCACGGCCGGAGCGTTCTCGACAGCGGTCACGGAGGGTCCTCCCTACGCCGGCGTTGACCGGATCAGGTGCGAACGGTCGGCGGCCGGCCTGCCGCCCTCTCAGCCTCGGCGCGAGGCTCCCGCGGGTCCCGGGGACCCTAACGCGCCCGCGGCTCGCCCGCCGGTGCCGCAGCGCCCTGCCCGCCCGCCCGTGCCCGCTCCGGCCTGCCCGCGGCGGCCGTGTGCTCTCCCGCGCCCCGGGTAGTGCCGCCGCATGACCGAGCCCTCCACAGCGCCCACGACCGCGCCCACGACCGTGCCTCCCGGCCGCCCGCTCGCCCTCGTGACCGGCGCCAGCAGCGGGATCGGGTTCGAGCTCGCGCGGCAGTTCGCGCAGAACGGCTACGACCTGGTCGTCAACGCCGAGAACGACGAGATCGAGCAGGCCGCGCAGCAGCTGCGCGAGCACGGCGGGGAGGTGCGCGCGGTCAAGGCTGACCTGCGCACGTACGACGGAGTGGAGCAGCTCTACACCTCCGTGGCGTCCGGCGGCCGGCCGGTCGACGCGCTCGCGCTCAACGCCGGCGTCGGCAAGGGCGGGCCGTTCGTCCAGACCGAGCTGGGCGCCGAGCTCGACCTCATCGCCCTGAACGTCTCGTCCACCGTGCACCTGGCCAAGCGCGTGCTGGTCGACATGGTGGCCCGCGACCAGGGCAAGGTGCTCGTCACGTCGTCGATCGCCTCGACGATGCCCGGGTCGTACCAGGCGGTCTACAACGCCTCGAAGTCCTTCGTGCAGTCGTGGGCGCTCGCGCTGCAGGAGGAGCTGAAGGACACCGGCGTCACGATCACGTCGCTCATGCCGGGGCCGACGGAGACCAACTTCTTCCGGCGCGCCGGGATGCTCAACACCCCCGTCGGCGGCTCGCCGTCGGCGCAGGACGACCCGGCGCTGGTGGCCCGGCAGGGCTTCGAGGCGCTGTTGGAGGGCAAGCACAAGGTCGTCGGCGGCGGGATCACGACCAAGACGCAGGCGGCGCTCAGCGCGGTGCTGCCCGACCGGGTCAAGTCGCTGGCGCACCGCTTCATGGCTCAGCCCAAGTAGCCGGCAGCCCGAACAGCTCACAGCGCAGACAGCC
>JALYNK010000335.1 GCA_030773235.1 Actinomycetota bacterium
CGGCCGCCGTGTACGAGGCCGCGGCGGCCGAGCGCGCGCAGGCCGAGCGCCGGCGCACCGCGGCGCTGCTGCGTCAGCGGGGGGTGGAGGTCGTCGACGCGCCGCCGGACGAGTTCGCCCCTGCGGTGGCCGACGCCTATCTGGCTCTCAAGTCGGCCGGGCGGCTCTGACCGGCCGGGACCGCTCCAGCGAGCGCGCGACGGGTGCGCGCGGCCGCGCTGGGCAGGGCGGTACGGACCTGACCCCCTCGACCCGGAGGTGCCCGTGCGCGCGGTGGCGATCGACTCCTACGGCGGCCCGGAGGTCCTGCGCCTGCAGGACGTCCCCGACCCGAAGGTGGGGCCGGACAGCGCGCTCGTCGAGGTGGCCGCCGCGAGCATCAACCCGGTCGACTACAGGATCATGCAGGGCTACCTCGACGCCGCCTTTCCCGTGGTGTTCCCGCTGACCCTGGGCTGGGACGTCGCCGGCAAGGTCGTCGCCGCCGGACCGGCGGTGCGCTCGGTGCACGTCGGCCAGGACGTGATCGGGTACGCGCGCATGGACTTCGTCGGCGCCGGCACCTGGGCCGACCGGGTGGCGGTGCCGGCCCGGAGCGTCGCGCCGGCACCACCGTCCCTCGACGCCGCCGGCGCGTCCTGCCTGCCGCTGGCCGGCCTCACGGCGTACCAGTCCCTCGTCGAGGTGCTGCAGGTCGGGCAGGGCGACACCGTGCTCGTGCACGCGGCGTCCGGCGGCGTGGGGCACCTCGCCGTGCAGATCGCGCTGGCCCAGGGCGCCCGGGTAATCGGCAGCGCCAGCGCGCGCAACGCCGACTTCCTGCGCGGCCTCGGCGCCGAGCCGGTCGAGTACGGGGACGGCCTCGTCGACGCGGTCCGCGCGCTCGCGCCGCACGGCGTCGACGCGGGGCTGGACCTCGCCGGCGGCCCCGGGCTCGAGCAGTTCCCGGAGCTGGTCCGCACGCCCGGCCGGTTCGTCTCGATCGTCGACGCCGACGCGGTCCAGCGCCTCGGCGGGACCTACGTCTTCGTGCGGCCCGACGCGGGGCACCTCGGCCAGCTCGCCGCGCTCGTCGACGCCGGACGGCTGCAGCCCGTGGTGCAGGCGACGCACGCGCTGGCCGACGTGCGCACCGCGGTGGAGGAGGCGATGGGCGGCGTGCGCGGCAAGGTCGTCCTGACCCGCGAGGCCTAGGGTGCGCCGGTGCCCGCGATCGCCCGCCTGTCCCTGGCCGCGCTCGACTGCGAGGACCCGTTCGCGCTGTCGCGCTTCTACTCCGCCCTCACCGGCTGGCCGGTCGAGGAGGACGACGACAACGACGAGTGGGTCCAGCTGCGCAGCGACGGACCGGTGACGCTCGCGTTCCAGCGCATCGAGGACTACGAGCCGCCGGTGTGGCCGGGCAGCGACGCGCCGCAGCAGCTGCACCTGGACTTCGACGTGCCCGACCTCGACGCGGGCGAGCAGCAGGTGCTGGCGCTGGGGGCACAGAAGGCCGACTACCAGCCGGGCGAGACCTTCCGGGTCTTCCTCGACCCGGCCGGGCACCCGTTCTGCCTGGTGCTGGCCGGCTGATCGGCTACCGGCGGAACGGCTACCGGCGTGGCGGCCAGGTGAACTCGACCTGGGTGATGCGCACGTCGTAGCCGGGACCCGACCACGACTGCGTGCGGGGAGCGACCGGAGCGCCCCACGCCAGCGGGTTCCAGGCGCGCGCCACCGTGCGGGCCACCTCGGCGCCGACCGCGGCGACGGCCAGCCCGGCGGCGGCCGCGAGCACGGGCCCGCCGACCAGCGCGCGGAGCACGGTCGGCACCGGCAGCCCGGCGGGCCGCTGCGCGGCCGCGGACTCGACGGGCACCTGCACCCGGATCCCGTCGGGCGTCACGATCTCGGTGGTCTCGCGCGGCTCGGTCACGGTGCTCCTCTCGCGAGTCCGACCCCTGGATCGAACCACGCTCCTGGCGGGCGGACCGGCTGGCGACGCCCCCGTCGTCTCTACCCTTCCCCCGGTGACCGAGCCGCTGCCGTCCACCTGCCGCCGGCTGCTCGCCCGCACCGCCGCCGCGCAGCGCGACAGCCGCGCTCCCGGCCTCGTCGCCGGGGTCGTGCGCGACGGCGCTCTGGTGTGGTCCGCAGCCCGCGGCGAGGTCGCCGATCCGCACCGCGACGTGCAGCACCGGATCGGCTCGATCACCAAGACGGTGACCGCGATCGCCGTGCTGCGCCTGCGCGACGCCGGGCGCCTGCGCCTGGACGACCGCTCGAGCGGCACCTGCCCGGCACGCCGCTCGGCGACCGCACCGTCGGCCAGCTGCTCAGCCACACCGCGGGCGCGGCGGCCGAGAGCCCGGGCGAGTGGTGGGAGCGCACCCCGGGCGGCACCCTGGCCGATCTCGCACTCGCGCCCGAGCACGTCCCGCTCGGGGCCGGCCGCCGCTTCCACTACTCCAACCTCGGCTACGGCCTGCTCGGCGAGCTGCTCGCCGCGCTGCACGGCCGGCCCTGGGCCGACGTCGTGCGCGACGAGGTGCTCCTGCCGCTCGGCATGACGCGGACGACCAGCCGCCCCGAGCAGCCGGCGGCGACCGGCTGGGCGGTGCACCCGTGGGCGGACGTGCGGCACAGCGAACCGGAGCACCCCCACGGCGCGATGGTCGCCGCCGGGCAGCTGTGGGCGCCGCTCGACGATGTCGGTCGGCTCGCCGCGTTCCTGCTCGGCGACGGCGGCGACCTGCTGTCCGCCGGGACCCTGGAGGAGATGACCGTGCCGGCGGGCGTGGAC
>JALYNK010000336.1 GCA_030773235.1 Actinomycetota bacterium
CCACCACCACCACCACCACCACCGACCTGCCCACACCCCGCACCCCACCGGACCAGCTCAGCCCGCGCGCCTGAGCGCACTGCAGGCACGGAGCAGGCGCGCTCGTGTCCACCGGGCGTCCCCCGTCCGCCGGCCGCTGCTCACCGGATCGGGGCTGCAGCCCAGGCCAAATGCTGTCGACACAGCCGGCGCCGGTACGACGACGGGAGGAGGCCGGGCATGAGCGCAGCGGACGACGAGCAGCCCGCGGTCGGCGGGCTGCCCTTCGCGGACTTCCGCGCCGCGAGCCTCGCGGTCCTGCAGCAGCTGCGCCAGCACCTCGGCCTGCGCATGTGGGCGGTGAGCCGGGTGGCCGGCGCCGAGCAGGTGTTCCTGACCGCCGAGACCGACGCCTCCGCCGGCTACCCCGACGCCACGGGACTGGTCGTGCCCTGGGTGGCGTCGCTGTGCGCACCCATGGTCGCCGGAGCCGGACCCACCGTCGCCGCGCGCGTCGAGGAGGTGCCGGTGTACGCCGAGGCGCCGGCCCGCGCCGCCTTCCCGATCGGGGCGTACGCCGGAGCACCGCTGCGCCTGCCCGACGGCGCGCTCTTCGGCACCGTGTGCGGTTTCGACCCGCAGCCCCAACCGGCTTCCGTAGAGCTCGGAGCGCCGCTGCTGGACCTGCAGGCGCGCCTGCTGTCCACCGTGCTGACGCTCGAGCTCGCCCAGGACCGGCAGCGGCAGCGCGCCGAGCGCGCCGAGGCCGAGGCCGCCGTCGACCCGCTCACCGGTCTGGCCAACCGCCGGGCCTGGGACCGGCTGCTCGCCGTCGAGGAGGCCCGGTGCACCCGCTACGGCCACCCCGCCGCCGTGCTCGTGCTCGACCTCAACGACCTCAAGCAGGTCAACGACACCTCCGGACACGCCGGCGGGGACGCTCTGCTGCGCCGCACCGCCGCCCTGCTCCGCGCGCACACCCGCCCCGGGGACCTGGTCGCCCGCCTCGGCGGCGACGAGTTCGCCGTGCTGGCCGTGCACACTGACGCGCTCGGCGCCGCCGCCGAGACCGACCGCCTGCGCAGCGCCCTGGCATCGTCCGGCGTCGACGCCGCGATCGGTGCCGGCGTGCGCACCGCCGCCGGCACTCTCACCGACGCCTGGGTCCGGGCCGACCACGCGATGTACACCGACAAGCGGAGGGCGCACCAGCTCGGCTCCCGCGCCGTCGGCCGCGAGCAACCCGCCGGCGCCGCGCTCGACGGCTGAGGGCGCGCCTCAGGACCGGTGCTGCGGCCGCCGTGCCGTTCAGCGGGCGGAGCGGCTGCTGACCAGCACCTCGTGCACGGGCAGCGAGCTGTCGGCCGGGACGTCGAGCGCGCTCGGCACCGCTCCGGTCGCGACGAGCTCGGCGCCGAGCGCCGCGACCATCGCGCCGTTGTCCGTGCACAGCCCGGGTCGCGGCACCCGCAGGCGCAGGCCGGCGGCGGCGCAGCGCTGCTCGGCGAGCTCGCGCAGCCGCCGGTTGGCGGCCACCCCACCACCGACGAGCAGCGTGTCGACGCCCTGGTCGCGGCACGCCCGGACGGCCTTGGCGGTGAGGACGTCGACGACCGCCTCCTGGAAGCTCGCGCAGACGTCGGCGACGGGCACCGGCCCCGGGTGCGCCTCGACCCAGCGGGCCACCGCGGTCTTCAGCCCCGAGAACGACACGTCGTACGACGCGTCGGCGGCCATCGCCCGCGGGAAGGCGATGGCGTCTCGGTCGCCGGCGCGGGCCTCGCGGTCGACCGCCGGGCCGCCGGGGAAGCCGAGCCCGAGCAGCCGCGCCACCTTGTCGAACGCCTCCCCGGCGGCGTCGTCCACGGTCTGGCCGAGCGGCACGAGCGACCGGGTCACGTCGTCGACGAGCAGCAGGCTCGAGTGCCCGCCGCTCACGAGCAGCGCCACGCACGGCTCGGGCAGCGCCCCGTGTTCCAGCACGTCGACCGCCACGTGCGCGGCGAGGTGGTTGACGCCGTAGAGCGGGACGTCGAGCGCGAGGGCGTACGCCTTGGCGGCGGCGACGCCGACGAGCAGGGCGCCGGCGAGCCCGGGTCCGGCGGTGACCGCCACCGCGTCGACGTCGCGCAGCGCGACGCCCGCGGTGCGCAGCGCGCGGTGCACGGTGGGGACGAGCGCCTCCACGTGGGCGCGGCTCGCGACCTCCGGCACGACCCCGCCGAAGCGGGCGTGCTCGTCGACGCTGGACGCCACGGCGTCGGCGAGTAGCGTCCGGCCGCGCACGATCCCGATGCCGGTCTCGTCGCAGGACGTCTCGATCCCGAGGACCAGCGGCTCGTCGCTCACGGCACCACGCTAGGCAGGCCGGCGGGTGAGCACCCAGGCGTCCACGCCCCGCCGGTAGTAGCCCCGGCGGACGCCGGTGCGCACGAAGCCGTGCCGCTCGTACAGCCGCTGCGCCGCCCGGTTGTCCGCCCGCACCTCGAGCGACACGGCCGGCGCGCGCCGGCGGGCCGCCTCGTCGAGCAGGGCGGTGAGCAAGCGGTCGCCGAGGCCCCTGCCCTGGGCCTCGGGGGCGACGGCGAGGGTCTGCACCCACGCCTCGTCGGGGAAGTCGCACAGCCCCGCGTAGCCGACCAGCCGCTCCCCGCAGAGCCGGTCAGCGGCGGCGTCGTCGGCCCTGTCGTCGGCCTCGAGGGCGACCAGGTAGTGCCGGCTGCCGAGCTGGCCGAGCTCGGACCAGAAGGTGCGCTCCGTCCAGGGCTCGTCGGGGAACAGCGCGCGCTCCACCGGCACCGCC
>JALYNK010000337.1 GCA_030773235.1 Actinomycetota bacterium
GTCCGCTGCGCAGGGCGTCGGCGACCGCGGCGGGGAGCCCCGCCTCGTCGGTGCGGCGGACGCGGGCCTTGTAGTCGACGAGCCGGTCCTGCAGCAGGTCCAGCAGCTCGGGGCTGCCCGCCGGGTGCGCGCCACGGGCGCGGTACCCGCGCACCGGCTCCGACGGCGGAGCGACGGAGGCCACGGCCCGGCGCACCCGGGTCAGCACGTCCTCGCGCGCGCTCACCGGGCCGCTCCGTCCGGTCCGGCGCTGCCTGCGGCCCAGCGTTCGCGGAAGGTCCGCCTCGGCGGCTCCGGTGCGTCGCGGGCCGAGGTCCAGCGCGACAGCGGCCAGGGCAGCGCCGCGATCCGCCGCGAGCTCCGGGGTCCGCGGGCCAGCAGCCGGCCGAGGCGGGAGGAGCGCTGCGCGGCGGCGTACCGGCCGGGGTCGGCCATCGTCCAGGCCATCGCGGCCATGGCCGCCCGCTCCGCGGTCGGCAGCCGGGAGGCCGCGCGCTGCTCCTCGACGTGCCGGTGCCGCAGCTCGACGAGCAGCGACGGCAGGTCGATCTTGACCGGGCAGGCGTCGTAGCAGGCACCGCACAGCGTCGAGGCGTACGGCAGCGAAGCGTTGTCCTCGACACCGGTGAGGAAGGGCGAGAGCACCGCGCCGATCGGGCCGGGGTACACGGACCCGTACGCGTGGCCACCCGTGCGCTCGTAGACCGGGCAGACGTTCATGCACGCCGAGCACTTGATGCAGCGCAGCGCCTGACGGCCGTCGTCGTCGGCGAGCGCGGCGGTGCGGCCGTTGTCGAGCAGCACGAGGTGCACGGACTGCGGCCCGTCGCCGGGGGTCACGCCGGTCCACATCGAGGTGTACGGGTTCATCCGCTCGCCGGTCGAGGAGCGCGGCAGCAGCTGCAGGAACACCTCGAGATCGCGCCAGGTCGGCACGAGCTTCTCGATGCCCATCACGGTGATCAGCGTCTCGGGGAGCGTCAGGCACATGCGGCCGTTGCCCTCGGACTCGACCACCGACAAGGTGCCGGTCTCGGCGACCGCGAAGTTGGCGCCGCTGATCGCGACCTTGGCGGACAGGAACTTCTGCCGCAGGTGCAGCCGGGCCGCGTTCGCCAGCCGGGGCGGGTCGTCGGTGAGGTCGGGGTCGGCGGGCAGCCCGACCGCACCCATCTCGCGCAGGAAGATCTCGCGGATCTCGGCGCGGTTGCGGTGGATCGCCGGGACGAGGATGTGCGACGGCTTGTCGTGCCCCAGCTGGACGATGAGCTCCGCGAGGTCGGTCTCCCAGGCGGCGATGCCCGCCTCCTCGAGAGCCTCGTTGAGGCCGATCTCCTGGGTGGCCATCGACTTGACCTTGACGACCTCGTCGGCGCCGGCCGCGCGCACGAGCTCGGTCACGATGCGGTTCGCGTCGTTGGCGTCCCGCGCCCAGTGCACCTGCCCGCCGGCGCGCGTCACCGCCGCCTCGAGCTGCTCGAGCAGCTCCGGCAGGCGCGCCATCGTGGCGTCCTTGATCGCGGCGCCGGCGGTGCGGAGCTCCTCCCAGTCGGGCACCTCGCCGACGACCCGCAGCCGCTTGTCGCGGATCGTGCCGGTGGCCTTGCCGATGTTGCGCCGCAGCTGCGAGTCGGCGAGCGCCTTGCGGGCCGCGACGGGGAACGTCTCCGCCCCGCGGAGGTGCCCCACGCCGCGGGGCGCGGGCGCCGGCATCCCCAGGTCGACGGGGCGGGCCGAACGGTCGACGGTGGTCATCGCGCTCCTCGCGTCTCGTGTCCCGCAGTGCCGGCGGAGACGCCGACGGAGATCCCGGCGTCGGTACCCGACGACGTGCTGGCCAGGATCTCGGCCAGGTGGACCGTGCGCACCCCGGCGCGCAGCCGGCCGAGCCCGCCGCCGATGTGCATGAGGCACGACGAGTCGCCCGCCGTGCAGACCTCGGCACGGGTGGCCAGCACGCTGCGCATCTTGTCGGTGAGCATCGCGGTGGACGTGTCGGCGTTCTTCACCGCGAACGTGCCGCCGAAGCCGCAGCACGACGACGCGTCGGGCAGCTCCACGAGCTCCAGCCCGCGCACGTGCTGCAGCAGGCGCAGCGGGCGGTCGCCGACCCGCAGCAGGCGCAGCGAGTGGCAGGTCGGGTGGTAGGTCACCCGGTGCGGGTAGGACGCGCCGACGTCCTCGACCCCGAGCACGTCGACGAGCAGCTCGGACAGCTCGTACGTCTTCGCCGCGACGGCACGCACCCGCTCGACGAGCTCCGGGTCGCCGTGCCGCTCGGCCACGCGCTCGTGCTGGTGGCGGACGCAGCCGGTGCACGAGCCGGACGGCACCACCACGGCGTCGTAGGGCTCGAAGACGTCGACGTAGCGGCGGACGAGGGGCAGGGCCTCGCGCTGGTAGCCGGTGTTGACGTGCATCTGCCCGCAGCAGGTCTGCTCGGCGGGGAACTCGACGGGATGCCCGAGCCGCTCGAGGACCGCGGCCGTCGCCGCGGGCACGTCGGGGTAGAGCGTGTCGGCGAGGCACGTCGCGAACAGGGCGATGCGCACAGGGAGCCTCCTCGGGGCGGCTCCCCATCCTGCCGGTCCCGGGGTCGGCGCGGGCAGGAGTGGCTCAGCGACGGGAGGAGCGCAGGCGCCCGAGCCAGGTGCCGGCGAGGTCCGCGGCGGCCACGGCCCCGGTGTACGGCAGGCCGCGCTGCTGAGCGAGAGCGCGCATCCGCAGCGCGTGCTGCTCGATCACGGTCCCGTGCGGCACTCGGGCCGCAGGATGCTGCTC
>JALYNK010000338.1 GCA_030773235.1 Actinomycetota bacterium
GCAGGTGCGCCTCGCGCTGGCGGCCGTGCTGCGCGGCGTGATCTGCCAGCGGCTGGTGCCGCGCGCCGACGGGCTGGGCCGCTGCGTCGTCATGGAGATCGCCGTGGGCACCGGGCGGATCGCCGACGCGATCGCCGATCCGGACCGGACCTCCACGATCCCGGACCTCATCGCCGAGGGGAGCTACTACGGGATGCAGACCTTCGACCAGCACCTGCTCACGTTCGTCCGCGACGGCGTCGTCACGCTCGACGCAGCGCTCGCGGCCAGCACCAACCCGCACGACCTCACCGTCGAGCTGCGCCGCTCCGGCCTGGTGGCCTGACGTCAGCCGCCGATCGCTGCGAGCCCCTGCTGCCTCAGCCGGCCGCCGTGCTGGTCCGCGCGGCGTCCACGTCGCCGCTGCGGCGCACGCCGTGCGCGACGCACCGCGCCGTCCAGCCGGTGGGCGTCACCTGCACGACCATGCGCCGACCGCACGCCGAGCAGTACCGCGGCGGCTCGAGGGCCCGCGCGGTGCGGCAGGCCGGGTGCTCGCCCGGCCGCCCGCACGCGTCGCACAGCGGCGGCAGGTCGAGCACGTACCCGAGCAGCACCAGGTCGGGCACCGGCTCCCAGTCGCGGTCGGGGGCGCGGCGGAACCCGAGCCGCTCGTACAGCCGGTGCGCTGCGGCCATCCGGGGCTCGGTCCACAGCCGCACCGCGCGGCACCCGTCGCGCCGCGCCTGCCCCAGACAGGCCTCCACGAGCGCACGCCCCACTCCCGCGCCGCGCTCCGCCGGGTCGACGACCAGCATCCGCACGACCGCTTCGCCCGGGTCGGCGGGCTCGGCGTACGGGCCGCCGCGGGTCGCCACGGTCACCGCGCCGAGGAGCCGACCGGACCGCTCCGCCAGCAGCACGTCCGCACTGGCGACCCGGTCGTCGACGTCGCGCAGCACGTCGAGGTAGTCGCCGCGCGCCCAGCCCTCGGCCGCGTACACACCCGCCGTCAGCTCGCCCACGGCGTCGTGGTCGTTCGGACGGGCGCGGCGGACGGTTCCCCGGGTAGACACGGCCGGTGCCTACCC
The DNA here is from genome assembly GCA_030773235.1 of Actinomycetota bacterium. Lineage (GTDB taxonomy): Bacteria > Actinomycetota > Actinomycetes > Mycobacteriales > SCTD01 > JALYNK01. The sequence goes on from JALYNK010000338.1 coordinate 1,071, forward strand.
TTCCGCGGCTGGGCGGCCTGGCCCGCGACGTCGTCGGGTGCGTCCGCGGCCACGACGTCGCGCTCTACGCCGCCGGCGTGACGTTCTACGCCGGCGTCGCCGCCGTGCCGCTGCTCCTCATCTCGATCTACCTCGCCGGAGCGGTCGTCGGCCAGGACACCGTCCGCGAGCTCGCCCGCGACCTGACCGCTCTCCTGCCCCGCAACCTCGGCGCCGAGGTAACCGCGAGCCGGCTCGCCGACGCCGGGAGCCGCCTCACGGCGGTGGAGGCGCTGCTCGCGGCCCTGCCCGCCAGCCTGTACGGCGAGGGCCTGGTCCGGGCCTTCGACCGGCTGTCGGTGGCCGGTGAGCGCGGCCGGCGCAGCCTGCGCGGCCGGCTGGGGTCGCTCGCGCTCGTCGCGCTGAGCCCGGTGCTGCTGCTGGCCGGGCTCGCGGCCACCAGCGGACTCACCTTCGTGCTGGGGGACGGCACGGGTGCCCGCCTGCTCGGCGTCTACCTCGCCTTCCTCGTCGGCTGGCTCGTCATCAGCGTGGTGCTGGCGGTGGCGTACCGCGGGCTCGCGCCCGAGCGCCCCGCCGCCCGCGCGCTGGCGTGGGGCGCGCTCGGCACGGGCTCGATGCTCTCCGGCACCTCGCTCGGCTACGTGCTCTTCCTCGGCATCGAGCTGCCGCTCGGCCGGGCGTACGGCGGCTCGCAGGTCCTCGCGGGCGTGGCCGTCACGGGTCTGTGGCTGTACCTGCTCCACGTCATGGTCCTGCTGGGGTATGTCGTCACTCTCCGGGTGGCCGCCCGCGGCGGCCGCCCGCTGGGTCCGGTGCTCCACGAGGACCGGGTGCGGGCCGCTCCGTCGAGCGCGGCCGCACCGGACCGCCGGGCGGCCTGAGTCGCGCCGCGCCGCTGAGCTGCGCCGCCACCAGTCCGCCGACGCCCGGGCTCGGTCTGTGTGCCGCGTCTCGCCGCCGGCGTGGGCCTCGTCGGGCACTGCGGGTAGACAGCGGTCGTGTTCTTCTTCTTCAGCAACCGGCTCGGCTGCCTCGGCAGCCTGCTGGTGTCGGCCCTCGTCACCCTGCTGCTGATCGCCCTGCTCAGCGGGCTGTGACGGGCGCCCCGGCCACCCGTCCGCGCTGAGGAGGGACACCCGCCCGTGACCCGTCCGCCCGTCCCGCCGTTCGACGAACAGGCCGCCCGGCAGAAGGTGCAGGCGGCCGAGGACGCCTGGAACACCCGCGACCCCGAGCGGGTGGCCGGGGCCTACACGCCGGACACGGTGTGGCGCAACCGGTCGGAGTTCCTCCGCGGCCGCGACGAGGTGGTCGCCTTCCTGACCCGCAAGTGGGAGCAGGAGCGCGAGTACGCGTTGCGCAAGGACCTCTGGGCGTTCACCGCCGACCGGATCGCCGTCCGCTTCCAGTACGAGTGGCACGACGCCGACGGCCAGTGGTGGCGCAGCTACGGCAACGAGAACTGGGAGTTCGACGCCGACGGGTACATGCGGCGGCGCGAGGCCAGCATCAACGACGTGCGGATCGCGGCGAGCGAGCGCCGCATCACCGGTCCGCGGCCGGAGGCCGAGCGCGGCTCCCCGCTCCCGCTCCAGTAGCGGGATGGCTCGACGTCTGCGGCCGACCGGCGGGCGGGAGCGGCCCCACGCGGCACCGCGCGGCCCTGTCGCAGGGCCGTTCCGCCGGCGCCGCCGCGCGGCGTA
>JALYNK010000339.1 GCA_030773235.1 Actinomycetota bacterium
CCCGGGGCTCGCCGGCCGCGTCGCCGCGTACGCGGGGCCGACGGCGGCCGAGGACGGCGGGCCGCACCTCGTCACCGGCCAGGTCGTGCTCGACCGGGACGACCTCGTGCAGTCCGACGGCCGGCTGCGGTGTTCGCCTGGTACGCGCTGCTGCACGAGCTCGGGCACCTCGTCGGGCTCGCGCACGTGGAGGACCCCGGGCAGCTCATGCACCCGCAGGGCCGCATCGCGGCGTACGGCGCGGGTGACCTGCGCGGCCTGGCCGCCGCCGGGAGCGGTCCCTGTTCGCGGCGCGGCTGACGCGCGGGGCGCGTTCGACAGCGAGGGCCGGCAGCGGCTTGTCTGGTGACGTGCCGGACCAGACGGAGGCGGCGTGAGCGGGACAGCGCATCGGACGACCGCCGGCCGCCGGCTCGCGCTCGGCCTCGCCGCTGCAGTGGCGGCCACCGGGCTGGCCGGGTGCACCGGCCGCACGGCTGGGCCGGAGGTGCCGGCCACGGCGCTCGCCACCGGGCTGTCCGCGCTGGACGTCGCCCGTGTGCCGCTCACCGGCACGGACCCCGCCGAGGCTGCCCGGCGGCTGACCGAGGCGACCGCGGGCATGGGCGGGCGGCGTCCCGCCGTGCACGTGCAGGACGTCCACACCCACGGCGACACGGCGAGCGCCACTCTCGCCGTCGTCTGGGACCTCGACGGCAGCGACCAGGACTGGGCGTACACCAGCACGGCGCAGCTGACCCGGGTCGGCGACGACTGGAGGGTGGCGTGGTCCCCGGCGCTCCTGGAGCCGCACCTCGCCGCCGGCGACCGGCTCGCGCTGCGCCGCGTCCAGCCCGACCGGGCGGAGGTCCTCGGCGCCGACGGCGCCGTCCTCGTCACCGGGCGGCCGGTGGTGCGGGTCGGCATCGACCGGACGCGGGTGGACGCGCCGCGGGCCGGTGCGTCGGCCGAGGCCCTGGCGCGGGTCCTCGAGATCGACCGTGACGCGTACGCCGCGCGGGTGCGGTCGGCCGGCCCGCGTGCATTCGTCGAGGCCCTGGTGGTGCGCGCCGGCGACCTCGACCGGTCAAAGCGCCGGCGCATCGCCGCGGTCGCGGGAGCGGTGCAGCTCCCCGACGAGCTCCCGCTGGCACCCACCCGCGACTTCGCCCGCCCGCTGCTGGGCTCGGTCGGCCCGGCTACCGCCGAGGTCGTCGAGGCCTCCCGCGGACAGGTCCAGCCCGGCGACGAGGTGGGCCTGTCCGGGCTGCAGCAGCGGTACGACGTGCAGTTGCGCGGCACTCCGGGGGTCGTCGTCGACCGCGTGCTCGCCGGCGGGGGCGGCGGGCGGCACGAGCTGTTCCGGCGCGCGCCGGAGCCCGGTCGGCCGCTGCGCACCACGCTCGACCCCGACCTGCAGGCGCGGGCAGAGGGGGTCCTCACCGACGTCGAGCCCGCCAGCGCCGTGGTCGCGCTGCAGCCGTCCACCGGGCACGTGCTCGCCGCCGCCAGCGGTTCCGGCGGCGAGGGCTGGTCCACCGCCACGCTCGGCCGGTACGCCCCCGGCTCGACGTTCAAGGTCGTCTCGGCGCTGGCCCTGCTGCGCAGCGGGCTCACCCCGGACAGCCGCCTGCCGTGCACCCCGACCGTGACGGTGGCGGGCAAGGAGTTCAGGAACTACCGCGACTACCCGGCGAGCGGGCTCGGCGAGCAGCCGCTGCGGTCGGTGCTCGCGCACTCCTGCAACACCGCGCTCGTCGGCGCGGGCGCGCGGGTCGACCAGCCGGCGCTGCGCGACGCGGCCGCCGCGCTCGGGCTCGGCGTCGAGCGCGACCTCGGCGCGCCGGCCTTCCTCGGCACCGTGCCCGCCGAGGCCGCGGAGACCGAGCACGCCGCGTCCATGATCGGGCAGGGCCGGGTCGAGGCGTCGCCGCTCGGGATGGCCGCCGTCGCCGCGTCGGTCGCCGCCGGACGCCCGGTCGTGCCCCGACTGCTCGACGAGGCACCGCCCGCTACCGAGCAGCCCCGCGGCGTGCGGCCCGAGGAGGCCGGCGACCTGCGGGCGATGCTGCGCGCGGTCGTTACCGAGGGCAGCGGGCGCGCTCTGCGCGACGTGCCCGGCCCCGCGGTGGCGGCCAAGACCGGCACGGCGGAGTACGGCGAGGACCGGCCCCCGCGCACGCACGCCTGGATGATCGCCGTGCAGGGCGACCTCGCCGTCGCCGTGTTCGTGCAGGACGGCGCCTCCGGCGCCCGCACCGCCGGGCCGCTGCTGGAGCGGTTCCTGCAGGCCGCCCGCTGATCTCGCGCGTCAGCCGCCCGTCGGGGCGTCAGCCTCGCTGGTGCGCGCCGCCCGCTCCTGCGCGACGGCCGCGTCGGTGCCGGACGCCGCCTCCGCGTCGCCCCACGCGCCGGCGCTGGCCCGCAGCAACGCCTGCGTCTCCGGGCGCGCGAGGAACTCCGCCGGATCGCCGACCGGCGGCGCACCCGCCAGGTGCATCGCCAGCCCGAGCAGGGTGAGCTCCCAGCCGACGCCGGTGGCGCCCGCTCCGTACGTCCGCCAGTGGTCGTCGTCGGCAAGCTCGTGGCGCAGCACGAGCTCCGTGCCGTCCTCGCGGGGCGACAGCTCGACGATGACCCGGCTCCCGGTCCCCCCGCTGACCCAGGTGACGGCGAGACGGCGGGGCGGGTAGCACTCCAGCACCTGGCCGGCCGCGTGGCCCTCCAGCTGGTAATCGCCGCCGAGCCGGAGGTCGCCGCTGACCGGAAGGAACCACCGCGACACCCGCTGGGGCT
>JALYNK010000340.1 GCA_030773235.1 Actinomycetota bacterium
GGCTGGCCGCGGACGTCCGGCCGCGGCCCCGCCCGTGGCAGGAGCCGGACGGCGGGCTCGTCGCTGCCGGGCGCACCGACCTGCACGCGACCGTCGACACGACCGGGCGCACCGGCGACCGGCGCTCGGACTTCCCCACGGTGTACGGCGACTGGGACGCGGTGCGCGCCGCCGGACGGGCTGTCCAGGTGCCCGGGCCGCGGCTGTCGCAGGACGTCGCCGGAGCCCTGCGGGCGGCGCGGGACGACCCGGCCGGGCTCGCCGACGCGCAGTACCTCGCCCTGCTCACCGCGGAGGGCTCCGCGCTCGACGCGGTCGCCGCGCTCGCCGACGACGTCCGGCGCGACACCGTCGGCGACGAGGTGACGTTCGTCGTCAACCGCAACGTCAACTTCACGAACGTCTGCTACACGGGCTGCCGGTTCTGCGCGTTCGCCCAGCGCCGCACCGACGCCGACGCGTACACGCTGTCGCTGGAGCAGGTGGCCGAGCGCGCGCGGGAGGCGTGGGAGGCCGGCGCCACCGAGGTCTGCATGCAGGGCGGCATCGACCCCGCCCTGCCCGGCACCGCGTACCTCGACCTCGCCCGCGCCGTGAAGGCGGCGGCGCCGGGCCTGCACCTTCACGCGTTCAGCCCGATGGAGGTCGTCAACGGCGCGGCCCGGCTGGCCGTGCCGGTCGAGGAGTTCCTCGTCGCGGCCCGGGAGGCCGGGGTCGACTCGCTGCCCGGCACGGCGGCGGAGATCCTCGACGACGAGGTCCGCTGGGTGCTGACGAAGGGCAAGCTGCCGACCGCCGCGTGGGTCGAGGTCGTGACGACGGCGCACCGCCTGGGCCTCCCGACGACCAGCACGATGATGTACGGCCACGTCGACGCGCCGCACCACTGGCTCGGCCACCTGCGCCTGCTCGCCCGGCTGCAGGACGAGACCGGCGGGTTCACCGAGTTCGTCCCGCTGCCGTTCGTCCACACCAACGCGCCGCTCTACCTCGCCGGCGTCGCCCGGCCGGGGCCGACGGTGCGCGACAACCGCGCCGTGCACGCCGTCGCGCGGCTGCTGCTGCACGGCCGGATCGACCACGTCCAGTGCAGCTGGGTGAAGCTCGGCCCGGAGCAGTGCGCGCAGGTGCTGGCCGGCGGCGTCGACGACCTCGGCGGCACGCTCATGGAGGAGACCATCAGCCGGATGGCGGGCTCCCGGCACGGCTCCCGCCGCTCCGTGGCCCAGCTCGAGAGCGCCGTGCGGGCCGTCGGACGCACGCCGCAGCAGCGCACCACGACGTACGGCGCCGTGCCTCCGGAGCGGCTCGCCGCGGCCCGCCGTACCGAGCGCTCGCTGCCGCTCGCCTGACCGCCCCGCGATCACACGTCGTGCTCGTGCTGTCGCGGCACGTGACACGCCCGGTCGTCCCCGTACCCCGTCCCTCGCTTGACGCCGACGAGTGACACGCCTGTAATGACAGCCGTGTCGTTCCCCCCGGGACCGCCGTGCAGGCGGCCGGCGACACCAGAGCCGGCGCATCGTGCGGTCGGCGTCCGAGGTCGACGAGGAGTCGCGATGAGCGAGCCGGTGCAGCTGGCTGCCGTGGACACGTGGGGGAGCGCTTGGGGAGAGGCGGTCGACGACGACACGCCCCTGGCCTGGCAGGAGGAGGCCCTCTGCGCCCAGACCGATCCGGAGGCGTTCTTCCCGGAGAAGGGCGGGTCGACGCGGGAGGCCAAGCGCATCTGCGTCGGCTGCACCGTCAAGGCGGAGTGCCTGGAGTACGCGCTCGCGCACGACGAGCGGTTCGGGATCTGGGGCGGGCTGTCCGAGCGGGAGCGCCGCCGGCTCAAGCGGCTGGCCGGCTGAGCGACCGCGGCAACACCTCGAGCGCACGGGTCGAGCACCACGCTTGATCGGGCGGCTACGACTCCGGCGGGTCGACCTCGTCGGGGTCGAGGTGCAGCAGCCGGGCCACCTGGTCGACGACCACGTCGTGCACCAGGTCGGCGAGGTCGAGGCGGTCGGAGGCGCGGGCCTCCAGCGGACGGCGGTAGACCACGACGCGCGGCGCCTGCCCCTGCCCGCCCGTCTGCAGCCGGCCGAGCGGCACCGCACCGCCCGCGGTCTCGTCGAGGACCACGTCGGCGTCGTACACCTCGAGCGCGCCGACCGGCGGCACGTCCTCGACGGCGAACTCCACGTGCTCGAGCTCCCGGCCCCAGCGCTCCTCGAGGTGCTCCACCGCGTCGAGCACGAGCTCGTCGAACCGCTGGCCCCGCGTCTGCGCTGCGGGCACCCGGACGCGGAGCCGCCCGACGGCCGCCGTGGCCGGGACGAGCGGCCCGCGCAGGCCACGGCCGTGGCGGTCCCGCCGACGGCGGCCCGGGGGGAGCGTCACGAGCGGCCAGGCTAGTGCCGCACGGCGACCGCGACACGAGCGCGCAGGTGCCACCGCGCACCGGGAGGCGCTAGGTTCCCGGCGTGAGCCCTGTCCGACGCTGCTCGCGCACCGCGTGCGGAGCCGCCGCCGTGGCGACGCTCACCTACGTGTACGCCGACTCGACCGCGGTGGTCGGCCCGCTCGCGATCGCCGCCGAGCCGCACTGCTACGACCTCTGCGAGCGGCACGCCGCCCGGCTCACTGCACCCCGTGGCTGGGAGGTCGTCCGGCACGAGGACGACCCGGTCCTGGCCCGGGCCCGCCGGTCCGACGACCTCGAGGCGCTCGCCGACGCCGTGCGCGAGGCGGCCCGACCGGCCGCGCCGCGCACGCGGCAGGCC
>JALYNK010000341.1 GCA_030773235.1 Actinomycetota bacterium
ACGTTCCCGCCCTCGAAGGGCTCGGACGCCCTGGGCGGGGCCGTGAGCGGTGCGGGCGGGTCGTCCCCGGCGGGACGGGCGCGGCGGCGGCGCAGGGCGGCGCGCGCTGTGCAGGGTGGTGACGCGCTGGAGAAGTACCCCCGAACGGATTCGAACCGTCGCTACCGCCGTGAGAGGGCGGCGTCCTAGGCCGCTAGACGACGGGGGCCGGGACTCGCTGGATCGTGCTGGTGGTGCCCAGTGCTCGTGGTGCCAGTGCTGTTGGTGCGCTGGGGTACCTGGACTCGAACCAAGACTAACTGAACCAGAATCAGTCGGGCTGCCAATTACCCCATACCCCATGGGCGGGACAGCTGCTGCCCGCGCGCCGGGGACGGACTCTACCGGACGGGCCGCCAGGGCTCCAAGCCGGTTGCGGCCCGGCCCGCGCCGACGCGGCCGGCCCGATCAGCCGGCCCCGATCAGGCGGCGCGCTCGGCCGCGGTGCGCAGGCGGCGCAGGGTGCGCTCCCTGCCGAGCACGGCCATCGACTCCGGCAGCGGCGGGGCGACCGACCGGCCGCACACCGCGGCGCGCAGCGGCAGGTACGCCTTGCCGCGCTTGAGCCCCAGCCCGTCGAGCAGCGCCGCGTCGACGGCGGCCTGCACGGTCGCCGCCTCCCACGGCTCGACCGGCTCGAGCGCGTCGGCGGCCGCGCGCAGCACCGGCGCGCTGTCCGTCCCCAGCGCCTTGGCCGCCGCCGCCGGGTCGACCGCGAACCCGTCCTCCGGCACGAACAGGAAGCGCACGAGATCGGGCAGCTCGGACAGCACCGCGACCCGCGTCTGCACGAGCGGCGTCACGGCGTCGAGCGCGGCGAGCTGCTCGGGCGCCGGCGGGTCGCCGACCAGCCCCGCCCGCTGCAGGTGCGGCAGCGCCCGGGCGGCGAAGTCCGCTGCCGGCAGCTCCCGCAGGTAGTGCCCGTTGAGCCAGGCCAGCTTGTCGAGGTCGAACACCGGCCCGACGGTGTTGATCCGCGACCAGTCGAAGGTCGCGCTCAGCTCTCCGAACGTGAACACCTCGCGCTGGTCCGGCAGGGAGTAGCCGAGCAGCCCGAGGAAGTTGAGCAGCGCCTCGGGCAGGTAGCCCTGCTCGACGAACCAGGTGAGCCGCGCCGCCGGGTTCTTGCGCTTGGAGATCTTGCTCTTGTCCGGGTTGCGGAGGAGCGGCATGTGCGCGAACTCCGGCCGCGACCAGCCGAGCCAGTCGTAGAGCAGCAGGTGCTTCGGCGTCGAGGAGATCCACTCCTCGCCGCGGACGACGTGCGTGATCTGCATGAGGTGGTCGTCGACGACGACCGCGAGGTGGTACGTCGGAAAGCCGTCCGCCTTGAGCAGCACCTGGTCGTCCGGCCGCGGCGCGGACACCTCCCCGCGCACCAGGTCGCGGAACTGCAGCGGCGGGTCGTCCGGCACGAGCATCCGCACCACCGGGGTCGGGCTGCAGCCCGGCAGCGCCGCGCGCTCCTGTGCCGTCCTGCCGAGGCACAGCCGGTCGTAGCCGGTCGGCTGCCCGCTGCGCTGCTGCTGCTCGCGCATCTGCTGCAGCCGCTCGCCGGTGCACCAGCACAGGTACGCGTGGCCGTCCGCGAGCAGCCGGTCCACGTGCGGCCGGTACGTCTCCAGCCGCTCCGACTGCCGGTACGGCGCGTACGGCCCGCCGACGTCCGGCCCCTCGTCCCACTCCAGACCCAGCCAGCGCAGCGTGTCGTAGACCTGCTGCTCGCTGTCGGCCCGGAACCGGGCCCGGTCGGTGTCCTCGACGCGCAGCACGAACGACCCGCCCTGCTGCCGCGCGAAGGCGAGGTTGAACAGCGACATGTACGCGGTGCCGACGTGCGGGTCGCCGGTGGGCGACGGTGCGATGCGCAGACGGACCGGTGCAGCGGCCGCCGTCACCGCGCGACGACCGGGTTGGCCAGCGTGCCGACGCCCTCGACGACGACCTCGACGGTCGACCCCGGGGTCAACGGTCCGACCCCGGCCGGGGTCCCGGTGAGCACGACGTCGCCCGGCAGCAGCGTCATGAACGACGTGATCCAGGCCAGCACGGCGGGCACGTCGTGCAGGAGCTGGCTCGTCCGGCCGTCCTGACGCAGCTCCCCGTCGACGCGGCACTGCACCGCGACGTCGCGCACGTCGAGCTCGGTCTCCACCCACGGGCCCAGCGGGCAGAACGTGTCGTGCGACTTGCCCCGCGTCCACTGCCCGTCGGCCTTCTGGTGGTCGCGCGCGGTGACGTCGTTGCCGCAGGTGTAGCCCAGCACCACGTCGAGCGCCCGCTCACGGGGGACGTCGCGGCACAGCCGGCCGACGACCACACCGAGCTCGGCCTCGTGGTCGACGCGGGCGCTGTCGCGCGGCAGCCGCACCGGGTCGCCGGGGCCGACGACCGACGTCGACGGCTTCATGAACACCACGGGGTTCGCCGGAGCCTCGCCGCCCATCTCGGCGGCGTGCTCCGCGTAGTTCTTGCCGATGCACACCACCTTGCTCGGCAGCACGGGGGCGAGCAGCTTCACCGAGGACATCGGGTGGCGGGCGCCCGTCGGCGCAAAGGCCCCGAACGGGTGGCCCTGCACGGGCGCGACCACGAGGTCGGCCGGGTCCCCGCCCGCCGGCCCCTCGACAACGCCGAACGACACCTCGCCGTCGAGCGCGAACCGGCAGACGCGCACGGCACCCCTTCCGCAGCTGGGCGTACGGCCGCGGACGCTACCCGGCGGC
>JALYNK010000342.1 GCA_030773235.1 Actinomycetota bacterium
CGACCGCGAGTCCGTCAAGGGCCGGGTCGGCGGCCGCACCCACGAGATCAGCCGCCTGGTCGGGCGCAGCCTGCGCGCCGCCGTCGACCTCAAGGCGCTCGGGGAGAACACGATCGCGATCGACTGCGACGTGCTGCAGGCCGACGGCGGCACCCGCACCGCGGCGATCACCGGCGCGGTCGTCGCCCTCGCCGACGCCTGCCGCCACCTGAAGCGGCCGCAGGCGTTCGTCCGCGGGCTCGCGGCGGTGAGCGTGGGCCTCGTCGAGGGGGAGCCGCGGCTCGACCTGGAGTACGTGGAGGACGTCGCCGCCGACACCGACCTCAACCTCGTCGCGACCGAGGACGGCGAGATCGTCGAGGTGCAGGGCACCGCGGAGGGCGCGCCGCTGCGCCGCGCCGAGCTCGACGCGCTGATCGACCTCGGCCTCGTCGGGATCGCCACGCTCACCCGGCTGCAGCGCGAGGCGCTCGACGCCCCGCTGTCTTCCCGCCGCGCCCTGCCGACCGCGCTGTGAGCACCCGGGTCCTCCTCGCCACCGCCAACCGCGGCAAGGTCGAGGAGCTGCGCCGCATCCTCGCGCCGTACGCCGAGCTGGAGCTGGTCGGGCTCGACGACGTGACGCCCTACGAACCCGGGCCGGAGACCGGCGCGACCTTCGCCGACAACGCGCTCGCCAAGGCCCGCGAGGCCGTGCGGCACACCGGGCTGCCGGCGGTCGCCGACGACAGCGGGCTCGCCGTCGACGCGCTGCACGGGATGCCCGGCGTGCTGAGCGCGCGCTGGGCCGGCCGGCACGGCGACGACCGCGCGAACCTCGAGCTGCTGCTGGGCCAGCTCGCCGACGTGCCCGACGAGCGGCGCGGCGCGGCCTTCGTGTGCGCGGCCGCGTGGGCGCTGCCCGACGGCGGCGAGGGCGTCGTGCTCGGCGAGCTGCGCGGTTCCCTGGTCCGCGAGCCCCGCGGCACCGGAGGCTTCGGCTACGACCCCCTGCTCGTGCCCGACGGCGACACCCGGACGACGGCGGAGATGCCACCCGAGGACAAGGACGCCGTCAGCCACCGCGGCCAGGCGTTCCGCGCGCTGGCGCCGCTGCTCGCCGAGGCGCTGCGGGAGCCGAGCGCGGACGCCCCCTGACGCCTCACTCGTCGGTGTAGACGGCGGGCATCACCCCGGGCCGGGCCCAGCCCTGCCCGCCGTGCAGGCCGAAGCTGCGGCCTCTCCGCAGCACGGGCGCGGGGTACGGCGCGGCGCCGTCGCGGTCGTCGTCGCCGGGCACCCCGAGGAGCGCACGGGTGACGCCTTGCGCGCTGTCGAGCAGGTCGTCGAGCGCGCGCCGCAGGTGCTCGCCGGCGACCGGCGGCACGTCCGCGGTGCGCTCCGGGGACCCCTCGGTCCCGTGGTGCGGCCCGGCGTCGCGATCGGTGAGCGCCTCCAGCACCGCGCGGCGCAGCAGCTCCTTCATGAACGACGCGGTGACGCCGTCGGTGCGCTCCACGACCGCGTCGACGTCGCCCGGGCTCACGTCCAGCGGCACCGGGCGGGCGTAGAGGTCGAACAGCCGGCGGCGCGACGGCGCGTCGGGCAGCCCGATCTCGACGGCGACGTCGATGCGGCCGGGCCGCGCGGCGAGCGCGGGTTCGAGCAGGTCCGCCCGGTTGGTCGTCAGCAGGAAGAGCAGGTCGGCGTCACCCGCGGCGCCGTCCATGGCGTCGAGCAGGGAGAACAGCACCGGGTTCGCGTTCGGGCCGTACTCGCGGTCCTCGGCGACGAGGTCGACGTCCTCCAGCACGACCACCGCGGGCTGCAGGTCGCGGGCGAGCTGGGCGATGGTCCCGACGGCGTGCAGCGCCGCCCCCGACAGCAGCAGCACCGTGGAGCCGGCCATCTGCTGCACGACGTAGCGGGTGGTGTGGGTCTTGCCGGTGCCGGGCGGCCCGTACAGCAGCAGCCCGCGCTTGAGGTGCTGGCCCGCAGCGCGCAGCGCGTCCCGCCGCCGGCCGACCTCCAGCGCGTGGCGCTCGACGCGGCGCAGCACGTCGTCGGGCAGCACGACGTCGTCCCGGGTGGTCCTCGGCAGCGCGGGGAACTCGAGCGCCGGGCCGGACCGGCCGTGCACCAGCTCGACGACCTGGCCGCGGTAGACGTTGTGCCGGCTGCGCAGCTCGGCGAGCTCGCGCAGCACCTCCTGCGCCGCCGCCGTGGCCAGCCCGGCCACCTCGAGCGACAGGACCGGTTCCTCGTGCGGCTCCGGACCGCGGACCAGCAGCACGTACCGGCCGTGGGAGTCCTCGACGAGCAGCAGCGCGCGGGTGAGGCAGGCGACGGTGCGGTCCGGTCCGGCCGGCAGGTCGGTGAGTGCCGGCGCGGACAACCGCACCGGCGGGAGGCCGTCGCCGTGCAGCAGCTGCTGCAGCGACAGGCCGCTGTAGTGCGGGGGCAGCGACAGGCCCTGGACGACGGCCCGGCGCTGCGGGACGGCGGTCCAGACGTCCAGCGCGACCTGGAGATTGACCTGCTCGAAGGGCGGCAGCTCGCGGCCCACCACCGACTCCGCCCGCCCCGCGTCGCCCAGGTGCTCGCCCAGCAGCCCGACGACCTCGGAGCTGCGTGCCCCGCCGCTCTCGTGCGCCCACTCCAGCAGCGCCCGCAGCGTCCGCGCGAGCTCACGCGCCTCGTCGTCGCCGGCCGGCACGTCGTCCCCCTCCTCCGGGCCCGCCCCGGCGTGCGCGGCCGGGTGCGACGGCCGGAAAGCGCGACG
>JALYNK010000343.1 GCA_030773235.1 Actinomycetota bacterium
CGCCGCCGGGCAGCTGTGGGCGCCGCTCGACGATGTCGGTCGGCTCGCCGCGTTCCTGCTCGGCGACGGCGGCGACCTGCTGTCCGCCGGGACCCTGGAGGAGATGACCGTGCCGGCGGGCGTGGACAGCGACGCCGAGGGGTGGTCGGCGTACGGGCTCGGGCTGCAGGTGCTGCGCACCGCCGACGGCCGGACACTGGTCGGGCACGGGGGCTCGATGCCCGGGTTCCTCGCCGGCGTGCTCGTCGACCGAGCGGCCGGGGACGGTGCGGTGACCCTGCGCAACGCGACGAGCGGCAGCGACGGCGGCCTGCTCCAGGACCTGCTCCGGCTGCTCGCCGAGCTCGAGCCGCCGCTCGGCCCGGCCTGGGCCCCGACGTCCGCGCCGGGAGACCTCGAGGTGCTCGGACCCTGGTACTGGGGTCCGGCGCCGTACGTCCTGCGCCGGCTCGGCGACGGGCTGCTGCACCTCGACGGGCTGGGCCGTCCGGGCCGGGCGAGCCGGTTCCGCGAGCGGGGCGACGGGACGTGGGTCGGGCTGGACGGCTACTTCGCCGGCGAGCCGCTGCGCGTGACGCCGGACCTGCTGGTCGTCGCGACCTTCGTCTTCACCCGCACGCCGTACGACCCCGCCGCGCCGGTGCCGGGCGGCGTCGACGAGCGCGGCTGGCGGTAGTGCGCGCGGCGGACCGGGCGCCGGCCGCGCTGTTCGTCGTCCTCTGGGGCACCGGGTTCGTCGGGGCGCGGTACGGCCTGCCGTACGCCGACCCGTTCACCTTCCTCGCCGTGCGGCTCGCGATCGCCGCGGTCCTGCTCGCTGCGGCCGCCGTCCTGCTGCGCGCGCCGGCGCCGAGCGGCCCGGGCTGGGGCCGCGCCGCGGTCGCCGGGCTGCTGCTGCACGCCGGTTACCTCGGCGGCGTGTTCTGGGGGATCTCGCGGGGCGTCCCGGCCGCGGTCAGCTCGGTCGTCGTCAGCCTGCAGCCGGTCCTCGTGGCGGCCCTGGCGGTGCGGCTCCTCGGGGAGCGGCTGCGCCCCCGGCAGTGGGCGGGGCTCGTGCTCGGCGCGCTCGGGGTCGCACTGGTGCTGGCGCCGGGGCTCGCCGCTCCCGGTAGCGGACGCCTGCCCCTCGCAGGGCTGCTCGCGTGCGGCGTCGCGCTCGCCGCGGGCACCGCCGGCACGCTGTGGCAGAAGCGGCACGGCGACGGCGTGCCGCTGGTGTCCGGCACGGCGGTGCAGTACGCGGCCGCCACCGGTCTGCTCGGGGTCGCCGCGCTGCTCACCGAGGCGGGGCGGATCGAGTGGACGCCGCGGTTCGTCGCTGCGCTCGCCTGGCTGGTGCTCGCGCTGTCGATCGGCGCGGTGCTGCTGCTGCTCCTGCTGCTGCGCCGCGGCAGCGCGTCCGGCGTCTCGAGCCTGCTCTACCTGGTGCCGCCGGTCACGGCGCTGGAGGCGTACCTCGTGCTCGGCGAGCGGCTCGCCCCGGTGTCGCTTCTCGGGATCGGGGTCACCGCGGTGGGTGTCGGGCTGGTGGTCACCGGCGCATGATCAGGTGGGGAGCGCGTCGCCGGCCCGCTCGGCGCCGATGTCGCCGGTGACGCCGGCCAGGTGCGCCCGCCGGCCGGGGCCGAAGACGTACGCCAGGAACAGCGCCTCGGCGAGGACGCCGATGCCCACCCGCACCGCCGTGGGCAGCCCGCTCGGGGTCACGAACCCCTCGATCACGCCGGAGACGAGGAGCACGACGGCGAGGCCCAGCGCGCCGCTGACCAGCGCCCGGCCCTCCTGCGCCAGCGCGGCGCTGCGCGTCCGCGACCCGGGGTCGACGACCGTCCAGCCCAGCCGCAACCCGAGCCCGCAGGCCACGAACACCGCGGTCAGCTCGAGCAGGCCGTGCGGGAGGATCAGCCCGAAGAACAGGCCCAGGCGGTCGTTCGCGGCCATGAGGCCGCCGCTGACGCCGACGTTGAGCGCGTTCTGCAGCAGGACGTACGGGATGGGCAGGCCGAGCAGTGCGCCGAACAGGATGCTCTGCATGGCGACGTACGCGTTGTTGGTGAAGACGCGCAGCGCGAAGTCCTGCGCCGGAGCGGAGCTGTAGTAGCCCTCGAAGTCCTCCTCGACCAGCTGCCGGATCTCCTCCGGCGTGCCGATCGCCTGCTGCACCTCCGAGTTCTGCGCGACCCAGAGCCCGAAGGCCGTGGCGACGAGGACGAAGGCGAGCGCGGCCCCGCCCCACCAGGCCCGGGTGCGGTAGCAGACGGCCGGGAAGTCGGCGCTGAGGAAGCGCACCACGTCGTTCCATGTACCGCGCGAGCCTCCGGCGACGACGCCGCGGGCGCGGGCGACGAGGCTGGACAGCCGGGCGACCAGCGCCGGATCGGACGCGCGGCTGCGCAGCACCGACAGGTGGGTGGCGACGCGCTGGTACAGGTCGACGACCTCGTCCACCTCGGCGCCGGTCAGCCGCCGCGGGCGCGAGGCCCTCCCGACGAGCGTCTCGAGGCGCTGCCACTCGGCGCGGTGCGCGGCGACGTACGCGTCGAGATCCACAGAGGAACACTAGGAGGACTCCGGACCAGCGCGGGGCGGGCAGGCTGTAGCCCCGCCGCGCCGCCCGGTGGGGCTACAGGAGGGCACGTGCCGCAGATGACAGGCTCCGCGCCCCTGAACGACCCGGCGCCCCTGAACGACCCGGCGCCCCTGAACGACCCGGCGCCCCTGAACGACCCGGCGCCCCTGAACGACCCGGCGCCCCTG
>JALYNK010000344.1 GCA_030773235.1 Actinomycetota bacterium
TTCGTCGAGTGCCACCCCGAGCTCAGCCTGCGGGCGCTGACCGGTCGCGCCCTGGCTCGCAAGCGCTCGGCGCCCGGCGCGCTGCAGCGGCTGCGGGCGCTGGAGCGGGAGTTCGGGCCGTTGCCCGACGACCCGCCGCGCGAAGCGGCGCTGGACGACGCGCTCGACGCGCTGGCGTGCGCGTGGACCGCCCGGCGCTGGGCGGCCGGGGCGTCCGAGCTCCTCGGCGGGGAGACGGACGCCCTCGGCACGCCCATGCGGATCGTCGTCTGAGCGACGTGCGGGGACCGCTCAGTCGAACTGGGGGTCCTCCGTGCGGGTCCGCTTGAGCTCGTAGAAGTGCGGGAAGCCGGCGAGCAGCCGCGCGCCGTCCCAGATCTTGCCGGCGTCCTCGCCGCGCGGGATGCGCGACAGGACCGGGCCGAAGAACGCGGCGCCGTCGACGTGCAGGACGGGCGTGCCGACGTCGAACCCGACCGGGTCCATGCCCTCGTGGTGCTCGGCCTTGAGCCGGTCGTCGTACGACGCGTCCCCCGCCGCCTCGGCGAGCGAGACGGGCAGCCCGGCCTCCTCCAGCGCCTGCGTGAGGAGCGCGGGGTCGTCGAGCTCCATCTTCTGGGAGTGGATCCGGGTGCCGAGCGCGGTGTAGAGCGGCAGCAGGTCGTCGGTGGAGTCGCGGGCGGCGATGCACACCCGGACCGGGCCCCACGCCTTGCTCATCAATTCGAGGTAGTGCTCCGGCAGGTCCCGGCCCTCGTTGAGCACCGCGAGGCTCATGACGTGCCACGACACGTCGAGGTCGCGGACCTTCTCCACCTCGAGCACCCAGCGGGAGGTGATCCACGCCCAGGGGCACAGGGGGTCGAACCAGAAGTCGAGTCGGGTGGCCATGCCGTCCTCCTGCCCGCGCGCCACCGCACGGACGCGTGAGGGACGGCACGGCGGTGCCCCGGCTGGCAGGATGATCCGGTGAGGACCGAGGCGCGGACCAGCAACAACCTGACCCGGGACGAGGCGCGCGAGCGGGCGCGCCTGTTGCGCGTCGAGTCGTACGACGTGGACCTCGACCTGCGCGACCAGTCGACGGGACGCACGTTCCGCTCCACCACCCGGGTGCGCTTCGACTGCACCGAGCCGGGCGCGGGGACCTTCGTCGAGCTCGTCGCCGAGCGGCTGCACGCCGCGACGCTGAACGGGCGCGATCTCGACGTGTCCGGCTTCGACGGCGAGCGGCTGGCGCTGCCCGACCTGACCGCGACGAACGAGCTGGTCGTCGACGCCGACTGCCGCTACATGCGCACCGGCGAGGGCCTGCACCGCTTCGTCGACCCCGTCGACGAAGCCGTGTACCTCTACACGCAGTTCGAGACCTACGACGCGCACCGCATGTACGCCTGCTTCGACCAGCCCGACCTCAAGGCCGAGTTCCGCCTCGCGGTGCAGGCGCCGGCGGGCTGGACGTGCGTGAGCGGCGGCGCCGTGGAGGAGCGCCCGGCCGACGGCGTCGAGGGCCGCTGGGTGTTCGCGCGGATGCCCCGGGTGTCGACGTACATCACTGCGCTGGTGGCCGGTCCGTACCACGAGGCGCGCGACGAGCACGACGGCATCGCGCTCGGGCTGTTCTGCCGCGCGTCGCTCGCGCAGCACCTCGACGCCGAGGACCTGTTCGCGGTCACCAAGCAGGGGTTCGACTTCTTCCACCAGGTGTTCGACTACCGCTATCCGTTCGGCAAGTACGACCAGCTCTTCGTGCCCGAGTTCAACGCCGGCGCGATGGAGAACGCCGGCTGCGTGACCTTCCTTGAGGACTACGTCTTCCGCAGCAAGGTCACCGACGCGGCGTACGAGCGGCGCGCCGAGACGGTGCTGCACGAGATGGCGCACATGTGGTTCGGCGACCTCGTGACGATGCGCTGGTGGGACGACCTCTGGCTGAACGAGTCGTTCGCGACCTACATGGCGGTGTTCGCGCAGGCCAGCGCCACCCGCTGGACGGGCGCGTGGACGACGTTCGCCAACGTCGAGAAGACCTGGGCGTACCGCCAGGACCAGCTGCCGTCCACCCACCCCATCGCCGCCGACATCCGCGACATGGAGGACGTGCGGGTCAACTTCGACGGCATCACGTACGCCAAGGGCGCGAGCGTTCTCAAGCAGCTGGTGGCGTGGGTGGGGCAGGACGCGTTCCTCGCCGCCATGCGGGCGTACTTCCGCCGCCACGAGTACGGCAACACCGTGCTCGCGGACCTGCTCGGCGAGCTCGAGGCGGCGAGCGGGCGCGATCTGTCGTCCTGGTCGGCGGAGTGGCTCGAGACCGCGGGCGTCAACACGCTGCGGCCGGTGTTCGAGACCGGTCCGGACGGGACGTTCACGTCGTTCGCGATCGTGCAGGAGGCGCCGGAGCAGCACCCGGCGCTGCGGTCGCACCGGGTGGCGGTGGGCTGCTACGACCTCGTCGACGGCGCGCTGGTGCGCACCGCGCGGGAGGAGCTCGACGTCGTCGGCGCCCGCACCGAGGTGCCGGCGCTGGTCGGGCGGCCCCGGCCGGACCTCGTGCTGGTCAACGACGACGACCTCGCATACGCCAAGATCCGGCTCGACGAGGGGTCGCTCGCCACGCTGCTGCGGCACGTCGGCGACGTGCGCGAGTCGCTGCCGCGTGCCCTGTGCTGGTCGGCGGCCTGGGACATGACGCGGGACGCCGAGATGGCCGCCCGCGACTACATCGAGCTCGTCGTCGCGGGCGTCCCG
>JALYNK010000345.1 GCA_030773235.1 Actinomycetota bacterium
CCCATCACGGCCAGCTCGGCAGGGGTGAGCACCGGCGGGCGGTCCTGCAGCGGGCGGCGGCCGAGGCCGGTGGGGTGCTGGCGCTGGGGCCGCTTCGTGACCGGCGCGAAGACCTGCAGCACCTCGTCCTTGGCGACGGTCTCCTTGTCCAGCAGCTTCAGCACCATGTCGTCGAGGACGTCGCGGTACTCCACGAGGATCTCCCACGCCTCGTGGTGCGCGTTCTCGACGAGCGCGCGGACCTCCTCGTCGACGATCGCGGCGATCTCCTCGGAGTAGTCGCGCTGGTGGCCCATGTCGCGGCCGAGGAACACCTCGCCACCGCTGTCGCCGAACTTGACCGCACCGAGGCGCTCGCTCATGCCGTACTGCGTGACCATCGCGCGGGCGACTCCGGTCGCCTTCTCGATGTCGTTGCTCGCGCCGGTGGTGGGGTCGTGGAAGACCAGCTCCTCGGCTGCCCTGCCGCCCATGGCGTACGCCAGGGTGTCGAGCAGCTCCGCGCGCGTCTGGGAGTACTTGTCCTCCTCCGGCAGCACCATGGTGTAGCCGAGCGCGCGGCCCCGCGGCAAGATCGTGATCTTGTGCACCGGGTCGGTGTTGGGCAGCGCGTGGGCGACGAGCGCGTGTCCGGCCTCGTGGTAGGCCGTGACCTTCTTCTCCTTGTCGCTCATCAGCCGGGTGCGCCGCTGCGGGCCGGCCATCACCCGGTCGATCGACTCCTCGAGCGTCGTGAGGTCGATCTGCTTCTGGCCCGTGCGAGCGGTGAGCAGCGCGGCCTCGTTGATGACGTTGGCGAGGTCCGCGCCGGTGAAGCCGGGCGTGCGCCGCGCGATGACCTGCAGATCGACGTCGGGCGCCATCGGCTTGCCCTTGGCGTGCACCTCGAGGATCTGCCGCCGGCCCTGCATGTCGGGGCGGTCGACGGCGATCTGGCGGTCGAAGCGGCCCGGGCGCAGCAGCGCCGGGTCGAGGATGTCGGGCCGGTTGGTCGCGGCGATGAGGATGACGCCGCCCTTGACGTCGAAGCCGTCCATCTCGACGAGCATCTGGTTGAGCGTCTGCTCGCGCTCGTCGTGGCCGCCGCCCATGCCGGCACCGCGGTGCCGGCCGACGGCGTCGATCTCGTCGATGAAGATGATCGCGGGAGCGTTGGCCTTCGCCTGCTCGAACAGGTCGCGGACCCGGCTCGCGCCCACGCCGACGAACATCTCGACGAAGTCGGAGCCCGAGATCGAGTAGAACGGCACGCCGGCCTCGCCGGCGACCGCGCGGGCGAGCAGCGTCTTGCCGGTGCCGGGCGGGCCGTACAGCAGCACGCCCTTGGGGATCTTCGCGCCGATCGCCTGGAACTTGGCCGGGCTCTCGAGGAACTCCTTGATCTCGTGCAGCTCCTCGATGGCCTCGTCGGCGCCCGCGACGTCCGCGAACGTCGTCTTCGGCGTGTCCTTGCTGACGAGCTTGGCCTTGGCCTTGCCGAACTGCATGACGCGGTTGCCGCCGCCCTGCATCTGGTTCATGAAGAAGAACAGCAGGCCGAAGATGATGAGGAACGGCAGGAAGCTGATGAGGATCGAGACGAACAGGTTGTCCCGGCTGACCTGCACGTCGTAGCGCACGCGGGCGGCGTCGAACGCGTCGGCGAACTGCCGGCCCTGGTCGACGAGGTAGCTCGCCTGGAGCTTCTTGCCGTCCTTGAGCGTGACGCGGACCTGCTGCTCCTTGTCGAGCAGCAGCGCGGGGGCGCGGCCGTCACTGACGACGTTGCCGTCGCGGATCTGCTGCAGGACGGTGGCGGTGTCGGACGGGCTGAAGCCCCCGCCGCCGCGGAACGTGCTGGACAGGCCCAGGACGAGCAGCAGCGCGAGCGTGATGTAGAGGAACGGTCCTCGAGCCAGACGCTTGAACTTCATCGACGCGGGGCCGCGGCCCCGTCCCTCCTGGTGCGACGCGGGATCGGACGGTACTCCGGCGGAGAACCGTCGTACGGGTCAACGGTGCCCGCCGGAGGGGTGTTCCGCCAGCGCACGGCCACTCGCCGGCCGCGGGGCTCAGCCGTGGGGGGCAGGTCCAGCCTCAACTCCGCCGTACGCCTCGGGCTTGAGCAGCCCCACGAACGGCAGGTCGCGGTAGCGCTCGGCGTGGTCCAGCCCGTAGCCGACGACGAACTCGCTGGGGATGTCGAAGCCCACGTAGCGCACGTCCAGTCCCGACCGCGCGGCCTCGGGCTTGCGCAGCAGCGCGCAGACCTCGACGCTCGCGGGCCCGCGGGTCTGCAGGTTGCGCAGCAGCCACGACAGGGTGAGCCCGCTGTCGACGACGTCCTCGACGACCAGCACGTGCTGGTCGGCGATCCCGCGGTCGAGGTCCTTGAGGATCCGCACGACCCCTGACGAGGACGTGGCCGAGCCGTAGGACGAGACGGCCATGAACTCCATGGCGACCGGCGTGCGCAGCGCCCGGGCGAGGTCGGCCATGACCATGACGGCGCCCTTGAGCACGCCGACGAGCAGGACCTCGCGGCCCGCGTAGTCGTCGTCGATCGCACGGGCCAGCTCCGCGATGCGCGCGGCGATCTGCTCCTCGGTGATCAGGACCCGGTCGACGAGGTCCGGGACGTACGCCGGGGCGCTCACCCGCGCGACGGTAGCGGGCCCGCGCTCGAGGCCCCGGCGCTCACCCGCCCGCTGCCGGCTCGCCGTCCACGGCCAGCCGCCCCTGCACGCGGCGGACGGACACGCCGCCGGGGAG
>JALYNK010000346.1 GCA_030773235.1 Actinomycetota bacterium
GCGCTGCGACGTGGCCGCGCAGCCGGGGGTCCAGCCACGGCTCGACGAGGTACGGCGGGTGCGCGGTGAGCCGCTCGCGCAGCACGAAGCCGGCGTCCGCGGTCGCGGCGGCGAGCGCCTCGACCTGCGGCCACGGCCGCTCGGGGTTGACGTGGTCGGGGGTGAGCGGGCTGACGCCGCCCCAGTCGTCGACGCCGGCGGCGAGCAGTGCCCGCGTCTCGGCGAGGTCGACGAGGTTCGGAGGCGCCTGCACCCGGGCGACGGGCCCGAGCACGAGCCGGGTGACCGCGATCGCCGCGCGGTACTCCTCGAGCCCCAAGTCGGCGGACGAGCGCATGGCGGTGTCCGGCTTGGCGCGGAAGCCCTGCACGATCACCTCCTGCAGGTGGCCGTGCCGGCGGCCCACGGCGCGCAGCGCGAAGAGGGTCTCGGCGCGCTCGCGGTGCGTCTCCCCGATCCCGACCAGCAGTCCGCTGGTGAACGGCACCGCGCAGCGTCCGGCGTCCTCGAGCACCCGCAGCCGCACCGCCGGGTCCTTGTCGGGGCTGCCGCGGTGGGCGGGCAGGTGGGCGGTGGTCTCGAGCATCATCCCCATCGACGGGGCGACCGGCTTGAGCCGCAGCAGCTCGTCCCAGGTGAGGACGCCGGGGTTGAGGTGGGGCAGCAGCCCGGTCTGCTCCAGCACGGCGACCGCGCAGGCCCGCAGGTACGCGAGCGTGCTGTCGTACCCCCGCGCGTCGAGCCACTCCCGGGCCTCGCGCCAGCGCGCCTCCGGCCGGTCGCCGAGCGTGAACAGCGCCTCCTTGCAGCCGAGGTCCGCACCCCGCCGGGCGATGTCGAGGACCTCCTCGAGCTCGAGGTACGGGCCCGGCAGGCGCCCCGGCACGGTGGCGAACGTGCAGTAGTGGCACCGGTCGCGGCACAGCCGGGTCAGCGGGACGAACACCTTGCGGCTGTAGGTGACGACGCCCGGCCGCCCCGCGTCGGCGAGGCCCTGGTCGCGCACGCGCGCGGCGGCGGCGCACAGGGCGTCGAGGTCGGCGCCACGGGCCTGCAGCAGCAGCTGGGCCTCGTCGACCGACAGCGGCCTGCCGTCGCGCGCCCGGGCGAGCGCCCGGCGCAGGCCGTGCGGAGCCGCGCCCTGCCCGCCCGGCTGAGCGCCGCTCTCCTGCCCGCCCCCCTCCACGCGGGGGACCCTACGGGCGAGGGCTGACAGACTCGGCCAATGCGGATCGTCGCGCTCGCCGGCGGGATCGGTGGGGCGAGGTTCCTGCGCGGGCTGCGCGCCGCCGCGCCCGACGCCGAGCTCACCGTCGTCGTCAACACCGGCGACGACCTGACCCTGTACGGGCTCCGGATCTGCCCCGACCTCGACACCGTGATGTACACGCTCGGCGGCGGCATCGACGACGAGCGCGGGTGGGGCCGCCGGAACGAGACGTGGTCGGCCGCCGAGGAGCTGCGGGGCTACGACGCGCCGTCCGCGTGGTTCGCCCTCGGGGACCGCGACCTCGCCACGCACCTCGTCCGGGCGCAGATGACTGCGGCCGGGTACGGCCTGGCGGCCGTCACCGAGGCGCTGTGCGCCCGCTGGCGCCCGGGCGCGCGCCTGCTGCCCATGACCGAGGACCGCTTCGAGACCCACGTCCTCGTCCAGATGGACGGCCGGCGGCGCGCCGTCCACTTCCAGGAGTGGTGGGTGCGGCACCGCGCCGCGCTGCCCGCCGAGGCGTTCGTGCACGTCGGCGCCGACACCGCCCGCACCGGACCCGGCGTCCTGGAGGCGATCGGCGCCGCCGACCTCGTGCTGCTGCCGCCGAGCAACCCGGTGGTCAGCATCGGCACGGTCCTGCGCCTGCCCGGGGTGCGCGAGGCGCTCGCCGCCAAGCCCGTGGTCGGGGTGTCGCCGATCGTCGGCGGCGCGCCGGTGCGCGGCATGGCGGACGCCTGCCTCGCGGCCATCGGCGTCGAGACGTCCGCGGAGGCGGTGGGCCGGCACTACGGCGCGCGCTCGTCCGGCGGGCTGCTCGACGGCTGGCTGGTCGACGAGCGCGACGCGGGCGCCGAGGTCCCCGGTGTCGCCGTGCGGGCGGTGCCCCTGCTCATGACCGACGTGCCGGCCGCGGCGGCGATGGCCCGCGCGGCGCTGGACCTCGCGGGTGCCTGACCCCGGGTCGCGGGAGTACGTCGTCCGCGGTGTGACCGGGCTGCCCGAGGTGCGCCCGGGCGACGACCTCGCCGCGCTCGTCGCGTCCGCCCTCACCGGTGCCGACGCCGAGCTGCGGGACGGAGACGTCCTCGTGGTCACCAGCAAGGTGGTGAGCAAGTCGGAAGGGCGCCTCGTGCCCGTCCCGCCCGGCACCGACCGCGAGCAGGTCCGCGCGCAGGCGGTGGCCGACGAGACGGCGGACGTGGTCGCCCGCCGGGGCGCCACCACGATCGCGAGGACCCGAACGGGCCTGGTGCTGGCGGCGGCGGGAGTGGACGCCAGCGAGGTGCGCCCGGACGAGGTGGCGCTCCTCCCCCTCGACCCGGACGCCTCGGCGCGCGGGCTGCGCGACCGGCTGCGCGAGCTGACCGGCCGCCGCGTCGCCGTGGTCGTCAGCGACACCCTCGGCCGTGCCTGGCGCACCGGGCAGGTCGACCAGGCGATCGGCGTCGCGGGGCTCGCGCCGCTGCGCGACGAGCGCGGCGGGCGCGACCGGTTCGGCGCGCTGCTGCAGGTGACGGAGGTGGCCGTCGCCGACGAG
>JALYNK010000347.1 GCA_030773235.1 Actinomycetota bacterium
GGCGGCAGCTCGACAAGGCGCGCGACGAGCGCGCCCTCGCCGCCGTCGCGGAGCGCGTCGAGCGGGCCGAGCAGCGCCTCGCGCAGCGCGCCGCCGACCTGCCGCGCATCACGTATCCCGAGGCGCTGCCGGTCAGCGCCCGCCGCGACGAGATCCTCGCCGCGATCCGCGACTTCCAGGTCGTCGTCGTCGCCGGCGAGACCGGCTCGGGCAAGACCACACAGCTGCCCAAGATGTGCCTGGAGCTCGGCCGCGGCGTTCACGGGCTCATCGGGCACACCCAGCCGCGCCGCATCGCGGCCCGGGCGGTCGCAGAGCGCATCGCCGAGGAGGTCGGCTCGCCGCTCGGCGAGGCCGTCGGCTACGTCGTCCGCTTCCAGGACCAGATCAGCGACGCGTCGTACGTCAAGGTCATGACCGACGGCGTGCTGCTCGCCGAGCTGGCCCGCGACAAGCTGCTCAGCCGGTACGACACGCTGATCATCGACGAGGCGCACGAGCGCAGCCTCAACGTCGACTTCCTGCTCGGCTACCTCAAGCAGCTCCTGCCGCGTCGCCCCGACCTCAAGGTGATCATCACCTCGGCGACGATCGACCCGCAGCGGTTCGCCGACCACTTCGGCGGCGCACCGGTCATCGAGGTCAGCGGGCGGACGTACCCCGTCGAGGTCCGTTACCGCCCGATGGTCGACGAGGACGACACCGACCAGGTGCAGGCCGTCTGCGACGCCGTCGACGAGCTGTCCGCCGAGGGTCCGGGCGACGTGCTCGTGTTCCTGTCCGGCGAGCGCGAGATCCGCGACACCGCCGACGCGCTGCGCCGCACGGTGCCCGAGCACACCGAGGTGCTCCCGCTGTACGCGCGGCTGTCCGCCGCCGAGCAGCACCGCGTCTTCACCCCGCACCCCGGCCGCCGGGTCGTTCTCGCGACCAACGTCGCCGAGACGTCGCTGACCGTCCCCGGGATCCGGTACGTCGTCGACCCCGGGACCGCGCGCATCTCCCGGTACAGCGCGCGGCTCAAGGTGCAGCGCCTGCCCATCGAGCCGATCAGCCAGGCGTCGGCTCAGCAGCGCGCCGGGCGGTGCGGCCGCGTCGAGGCCGGCATCTGCGTCCGGCTGTACGCGCAGGAGGACTTCCAGAGCCGGCCGGAGTTCACCGACCCGGAGATCTCCCGCACCAACCTCGCCAGCGTGATCCTGCAGATGACCGCGCTGGGGCTCGGCGACGTCGCCGCGTTCCCGTTCGTCGACCCGCCGGAGTCGCGGAACATCCGCGACGGCGTGCAGCTGCTCGAGGAGCTCGGGGCGCTCGCCGAGGGACGGCTCACCCCGGTCGGGCGGCAGCTCGCGCAGCTGCCCGTCGATCCGCGCCTGGCCCGCATGGTCGTCGAGGCCGACCGAAACGGCGTGCTGCACGAGGTGCTCGTGCTCGCCGCAGCGCTGTCGATCCAGGACCCGCGCGAGCGGCCCCGGGACGCGCAGCAGGCCGCCGCGGAGATGCACGCCCGCTTCGCCGACGAGACGAGCGACTTCCTCGCCTACCTCCACCTGTGGGAGCACCTGCGCGAGCAGCGGCGCGTGCTCGGGTCGAGCGCCTTCCGGCGCATGTGCAAGGCGGAGTTCCTCAACCACCTGCGGGTGCGCGAGTGGCAGGACCTCTACAACCAGCTGCGCTCGGTCACGCGGGACCTGGGCATGTCCACCGGCGCTCAGCACGCTGACGGCGAGGTCGACGCGGACCGTGTCCACCAGTCGCTGCTCGCCGGGCTGCTGTCGCACGTCGGGCTGCGCGACCCCGACAAGCGCGACTACCTCGGCGCGCGCGGCGCGCGGTTCGCGCTGGTGCCGAGCTCGGCGCTGTTCAAGCGCACCCCGCGCTGGGTGGTCGCCGCCGAGCTCGTCGAGACCACCCGCCTCTGGGGCCGCGTCATCGGGCGGGTGCAGCCGGAGTGGGTCGAGGCGCTCGCCGGCCACCTCGTCGTGCGGACGTACTCCGAGCCGCACTGGAGCCGCAAGCAAGCGGCGGTGCTCGCGTACGAGCGGGTGACGCTGTACGGCCTGCCGCTCGTGACCCGGCGGGTCGTCAACTACGGCCGCATCGACCCGGAGACCAGCCGCGAGCTGTTCCTCCGGCACGCGCTGCTCGCCGGGGAGTGGGACGCGCACCACGCGTTCCTCGCCGACAACCGGCGGCTGCTCGACGACGTCGCCGACCTGGAGTCCCGCGCCCGCCGGCGCGACCTCGCCGTCGGCGACGACGCGCTGTACGCCTTCTACGACGCCCGGGTCCCCGCCGACGTCGTGTCCGGGCGGCACTTCGACGCGTGGTGGAAGAAGGCCCGGCGTGAGACGCCCGAGCTGCTCACGCTCACGCTCGGGCAGCTGCTCAACGACAACGCCGCCGGCGTCGCTCCGGGCGACTACCCCGACGAGTGGGTGCAGGGCGAGCTGCGGCTGCCGCTGACGTACCAGTTCGCGCCGGGCGACGCGGCCGACGGGGTCACCGTGCACGTGCCGCTCGCCGTGCTCAACCGGCTGCAGCCCGACGGGTTCGACTGGCAGGTGCCCGGCCTCCGGCAGGACCTGGTCACCGCGCTCATCAAGGCGCTGCCCAAGCCGGTGCGGGTGCAGCTGGTGCCGGCTCCCGACACCGCGCGAGCCGTCCTCGCCCGGCTCACCGCCCGCGAGGAGCCGCTCCTGGAGGCGCTGAGCC
>JALYNK010000348.1 GCA_030773235.1 Actinomycetota bacterium
CGGTTGTGGACCGTGAACGCGCCCGACTCGTCGGCACTGATCCTCCGCCAGTCGCCGTTGGCCGCCCTCTCCAAGACCCGGCGCAGCGCCGGGGGCAGATCGTCGGGGTGCGGTCTAGTCGCCGGCACGGCTGAACCTCCCGGCCCGCCGGGAGCCGGACGCATGGGCCCAGCGCCCGTCCATCGCTCCCGATGGGTGTCGCCCCATTAGATTGCCCGCAGCGCGTCGGCGTGTCACCTCCGTGTGGAGGAGGATTAGGCCAGGTCAGAGGCCACGGGGCAGGAACACCCCCAACGAGCCAACTCCTCGCCGGACATGCGACCGGCGGTGTCGTCGGCGCGCACCGCGTCGCGCAGCCGCAGCGCGACGGCGGCCAGCAGGTCGTCCCCCGCCGCGTGGCCGAGCCGGTCGTTGACCGCCTTGAACCCGTCGAGGTCGAGGTACAGCACCCCGAAGCCGGTGCCGCTGCGGACGGCGCGCGCGGCCGCGGCGCGCAGCCGGTCGAGCACCAGCGCGCGGTTCGGGAGGCCGGTCAGCGGGTCCGTGAGCACCTGGCGGGTCAGCGCGGCGATCTGCTCGTCGCGCTCGCGCGACAGCTGCGCGTGGACGCGGCGGTGCGCGGCGGCCGCGAGCCGCCAACCGAGGAGGAGCCCGAGCGCGAGCTCCAGCGCGGCCGGGGGGGTGACGGACGCGCTCGCTGCGAGAAGCGCGAGACCGGCTCCGGCGGCGAGCGCGTACAGCCGCCGCGTGAGGCACGGCAGGAGCGGGTGAGCGGGCAGGACGGTCACGAGAACCTCCCGACCGGGTCCGGGCTCCTGCCCTGCCGCCCGTGCGTCGCAGTCTGGCGTCCCTGCCGCTGGTGCGCTGTCTGTTCGACGGTCCTGCGCCGGCCGGGATCACCCGAGCGGGTCGACAGGCGGGCTGTGCGCTCAGGCAGGCGGGCTCGGTCAGGCGGGCTCGGACAGCCGGGCTCGGACAGGCGGGCGCGGGCAGGCGGCTCCGGGAGGCGGGCATCGAGGAGCGCGGCCAGACTGTTGGAACAGGTGCAGTCCCCGACCCTGGAGCCGCCGCGATGAAGCCGCCCCGCCGCTCCGGCTCCGTGCCCGTGGTCGTGACCACCGCGCGCATCAGCCACACCGACGACATCGCGCTCCGCCAGCGCCGCTACGCCGCGACGCAGGGCGTCCGCCTGCTGTGCATCGTCCTGGCCGTGGCCCTGCCCGTACCGGTCTGGGGGAAGCTCCTGCTGTGCCTCGGGGCCTTGGCCCTGCCCTGGTTCGGCGTGGTCGCGGCCAACGCCGGGCCGACCCGCCAGCGGGTGGGCAAGACGGCGCTCGTCGAGGGGCGGCTCGAGGAGACGCTCCCCCGGGCCGACGACCAGCCGCTCCGGCTGGCGATCGAGCCCGGCCGGGTCATCGACGCGGAGCGCTGACCCGCCTCACGTTCCCCGCGTCGCGCGCTTGGCGGCCTGCTTGTACGCCCGCACCTCCTGCAACGACTCCGGTCCGGTGATGTCGGCGACGCTGCGCCGGACGCCCTCCTCGCCGTAGGGACCCGCCGCCTCGCGCCAGCCCGGCGGCTGCGCGCCGTACTGCTTGCCGAGCAGCGCCAGGAAGATCTGCGCCTTCTGCTCACCGAACCCGGGCAGCGCCTTCAGCCGGCGCAGCAGGTCGGCGCCGTCGGCCGCCTCGGTCCAGATCCGGCTCGCGTCGCCGCCGTACGTGTCGACGACCGTGCGGCAGAGCGCCTGCACCCGCCCGGCCATCGACCCCGGGAAGCGGTGGACCGCCGGCGGCGTGCTCATCACCTGCGCGAGGTCGGGGTGCTCGGCGATCAGCGGCGGGTCCAGGCCGCCCAACCGCTCGGCGAGGACGTACGGCCCGCGGAACGCCTTCTCCATGGGGATCTGCTGGTCCAGGAGCATCCCGAGCAGCAGCGCGAGCGGGTCGCGGCTCAGCAGCGCGTCGGCGTCCGGGTCCTGCGACAGGCGGAGTGCGGGCACGCCGGCATCCTGCCGCGGAGCCGCGGCAGCGGGAGCCCGGGCGGTGGTGCCGGCGGCTGGAACCCGCTGGCATGCTCACCGCATGGCCACCCCCGCTCCCGGTCCCACGCCCGAGCAGGCCTACCGCGCGGCCGAGGCCGACCTCGAGGCCGCGCGCGCCAGCGACGACCCCGTGCGGATCGCGAGCGCCGAGGCCTGGTGGGCGGACGCCGCGGAGGTCTGGGCCGACGAGCAGGAGTCCTCCGGCGGAGCGGTCCCGGGCGACCTGCGCGAGCGGGTCGACCGCTACCGGCAGGACACCGCCGCCGGCTGAGCGACCGGGCCGCTGCCGCGAGGCCTCACTCCCTGACCCAGACCTCCGCCAGTCCGTCCGGCGCCGACACGGCTACCCGGCGGTACGACGCCTCGAGGTCGCTGAGCAGCTGCCGCGTCGCCGGGCGGGCGAGGACGTCGGCCGCCGCCTGCCGCCGTCCGATCACCACGACGACGTCCACCACGGCGGCGCCGGCGGCGAGGTCGACCGCGGGCGGGACGAGCTCGAGCCCCCGCCCGGTCGGGTCGACGACCCGCCGCGGATTGGTCTCCGGCCGGAACCGCACCGGGAAGTACGGGAGATCGGCCTCGTAGTGGCCCACGTCGACGCCGCCGGTGAGCACCGCGAGGCGGCTCACCTCGTGCCGCAGCGGGTCGCGCGTCG
>JALYNK010000349.1 GCA_030773235.1 Actinomycetota bacterium
GACCCGCGGCGGCGGTGCGGCCGCGGACCGGAGCAGCCGGGCCAGCCGCTCCCGCGCGGCGCCGCGGTTCTGCAGCTGGCTGCGGTGCTCGCTCGCGACCACGGTGACGACCCCGTCGACCAGCCGCCCCCCGAGCCGCTGCAGCACCCGGTCGCGGACACCCTCGGGCAGCGACGGCGAGCGCAGCACGTCGTACGACAGCTCCACGCGGCTGTCCGTGGTGTTGACGCCCTGCCCGCCCGGACCACCGGCGCGGGAGAAGCGCTCGGACAGCTCCGCCTCCGGGACCGTCCAGCGCGGCGTGACGAGCAGGCCGTCCACGGGGTCGGTGCCTCCCTTCCGGTCGGGTACGAGTAGGCGGTGCTGACCTTCTGGTTCGACGTGGTCTGCCCGTACAGCTACCTGCTCATGGCCGAGGTCGAGCAGGTCGAGGACGCCGGGCTGCCGGTCCGCTGGGCGCCGTACGAACTGCGCCCCGCACCCGACCCGCTGCCCGAGCCGCGCGGTCGCTACATCCGCGACCACTGGCGCGAGGCCGTCTACCCGCTCGCACTGGCGTACGAGACCGAGATCCACGTCCCGCGCTCCCAGCCGCGGTCCACCCTGGCGCTGTCCGCCGCGCTGGACGCCGAGGAGCGCGGGTGCGGGCGGGCGTGGCGCCGGGAGGCGCAGCGCGCCTTCTTCGTCACCGGCGACGACGTGTCGGACGAGGACGTGCTGCGCGACTGCGCGACCCGCGCCGGGCTGGACCCGGACACGACGATCAGCGCCGCCTGGGAGCCGGGCCGGCTGGCCCGGCTGCGGGCGGTCCGGGTCGAGGCCGCGGCGGCCGGCGTGCACGGCGTCCCGTCGCTCACCGTCGACGGGCAGCCGGTGTTCTTCGGCGCGCCGCCGCCCGGCCGGGTCCGCAGCGCGCTCGAGCGCTGGGACCGGGGGAGTGCAGCCGGTCTGCGCGCCCTGCTCTCCGGCCGCACCGCTGGGGCGGCGTGACGACGGCCCCCGCCGGCAGCACTCCCCCGGCGGACGCGGACGCGGACGGGGAGCCGGCGAGCGCCGTGCAGGAGGCCCGGGCGGGCTCCGTGGACCAGCCGGCCCGGACCCGGACCGGGCGCCGCCTGCCGACCTGGCAGCGCGTCGACCGCGCGACACCGCGGCTCGCGACCCAGGCCGTGCAGCGCATGGCCGAGCTCCCGTGGTTCGAGGCGCTGCCCGCGGCGCAGCGCGCCGACGTCGGGCTGGTGGTGCAGACGGGGCTCGGCGCGTTCCTGGACTGGCTGCGCGACCCGGCGGGCGCTCCCGCGCCCGCACCGGAGGTGTTCTCCGTCGCGCCCCGCGAGCTCGCCCGCTCGGTGTCGCTCAAGCAGACCGTGCAGCTCATCCGGGTCGTCGTCGGGGTGGTCGAGGAGCAGGTGCCCGCGCTCGCCGCCCCCGGCGAGCAGGCCCGTCTCGCCGAGCAGGTCCTGAAGTACTCCCGCGAGATCGCGTTCGCCGCGGCGGAGGTGTACGCCGCGGCCGCCGAGGCCCGCGGCGCGTGGGACGCCCGGGTCGAGTCCGGCGTCGTCGAGGCGCTCGTGCGCGGCCAGGTCGGCGAGCTGACGCTCAACAGAGCGGCGTCGCTGGGCTGGTCGGACGGCCAGTGGGTCACCGCGGTCGCCGCCGCGAGCCCCGGGCACGGCATCGAGAGCGCCGTCACCGAGCTGCGCGCGCACGCGCGGCACCGCGGCTGGTCGGTACTCACCGGGGAGGCCGGTGGCGGCCTGCTCGTCGTCGTCAGCGGCCGAGGTCATGTGGACGAGGCCCTGGGCGAGCTCGCCGATGCCCTCCCGGCGGGCCCGGTCGTCCTCGGACCGACCGCGACCGATCTCGCCAGCGCGGCCGCAAGCGTGGGCGAGGCGCTCGCGGGACTGGCCGCGGTCGCCGGGTGGCCGGACGCGCCCCGGCCGGTGGCGTCGAGCGCGCTGCTCGTCGAACGGGTCGTGGTGGGGGACGAGCGGGCGCGGACCCGGCTACTGGAGGAAGTGCACAGACCGCTGGCTGCGGCCGGCGGTGACCTGCTGCGCACCGCCGCGGCGTTCCTGGAGGGCGGGGGGAGCGTCGAGGGCGCGGGCCGTGCGCTGTTCCTGCACCCCAACACCGTGCGCTACCGGCTCCGGAAGATCGTCGATACGATCGGTTGCGACCTGACAACCCCCCGTGACGCACAGCTCGTCCGCCTGGCCCTCGTGCTGGGGCGCGTACGTACCCCGGCCCCGGCCGCTTTGTAGGGTCCACACAACGTACCGACCGGTACTCGGTCCGCGTCGGACGGCGTGACCAGACCCTTTTGCGGCGACGCTAGATCCCGTGCTCGTCCTCCTCTTCCCCGGCCAGGGCTCTCAGACGCCCGGCATGCTCGAGCCCTGGCTCGACCTGCCCGGCGCGCGCGAGCGCGTCGCGCGCTGGTCCGAGCTCGCCGACCTGGACCTGCTCCGGCTCGGTACCCAGGGGTCGGCGGACGACGTCCGCGACACCGCCGTGGCTCAGCCGCTGCTCACCGCGACCGCGCTGCTCACCGCCGACGTGTTGCTCGACGGCGCGACGCCCGACGCGGTCTGCGGTCACAGCGTCGGCGAGCTGCCCGCTCTCGTGGTCGCCGGAGTGATCCCGGCCGACGACGCGCTGCGGCTCGCGGCGCGGCGCGGAGC
>JALYNK010000350.1 GCA_030773235.1 Actinomycetota bacterium
GGCGCGCGCGGGACGCCAGCCACAGCGCCAGGTGCCCGCCGGCGGAGTGCCCGACCAGCGCGGTACGGGCCGGGTCGACCAGGCCCGCGTGGCGGCCGCGGGCCAGGGAGTCGTGCGCCGCGGCGACGTCGAGCAGCGTCGCCGGCCAGCCGGCGTCGGCGGCCCGGTAGTCGACGTTCCAGACGAGGTACCCCCGGCCGGCGAGGTCGGCGGCCACGTCGTCCTCGAGCGACCGGTCGTAGCCCGGCTGCCAGAAGCCGCCGTGCACGAGCAGGACGGTGGGCAGCCGCGTCCCCGACCGGGCGGCCGACGGCAGCCACCACTCGCCGCGCTGCAGGGGGTGCGCCCCGTACGCCTCGACGTCGCGCTCGATGCCCGGCGCGGTCGACGGCTCGCTGCCCCGCCCCAGCGCGAACACCCCGCCGAGCGCGGCGCCCACCGCGCCGAGAGCCGCGAGCGCGCCCCGGCGGGAGGTGCTCAGGGGGCGTTCAGCCCCATCGGGCCGTACACCTCGCGGCCGCCGTCGAGCAGCGTCACCTGGTGCACGCCCGCGGCGAGCAGGTCGCGCCAGGTCTCGCCGATCCAGCTCTCCGCGTCGGACTGGCTGGGGAACGACTCGGCGGCGAGCAGCTCGTCGGCCGGCTCGACGGGGCTGCCGTCGGCCGCCTCGTACCGCCACGTCCAGGCCATGCCGCCTCCCCCGTCGTCGCCGACCCGTCGGGCCGGTACCGGTGCGGCAGGCTAGGGGCATGCGGGTCCGTCTGCTCGGCACCGGCGCGTCGGACGGCTGGCCCGACCCGTGGTGCGCGTGCGCGTCGTGCGCCGCCGCCGTCGCGCAGGGGGTCCTCCGCGGGCAGACCGGAGCGCTGGTGGACGAGCGGCTGCTGCTCGACCTCGGCCCGGAGCTGCCCCGGGCCGCGCTGCGCCAGGGGACCTCGCTCGCGGCGGTCGAGGCGGTCCTCGTCACCCACGCGCACGAGGACCACCTGGCGCCCGCGGCGCTCATGTGGCGGAGCTGGCAGCCGGACCCCCGGCCGCTCACCGTCGTCGGGCCGCCCGCGGTCCTGGCGCTCGCCGGGCGCCGGGCGGACCCCTCCGTCGCGCTGCGCGAGGTGCGGGCGGGCGACCGGCTGGCGGTCGCCGGGTACGAGGTCGTCGTGCTTCCCGCCCGCCACGGCGGGGCTGACGTCGGGCCGGCGGTGCTCTACGACGTCACCGGCCCGGACGGGGCCCGGCTGCTGTACGCGACCGACACCGGCGTGCTGCCCGAGGCGGCGCTGCCGCTCGCGCAGGGGCGGGCGTACGACCTCGTGCTCCTCGAGCTGTCGACCATGGCGCTCGACACGCACCTGGACCTGACCACCTGGCCGCAGCAGGTCGAGCGGCTGCGCGGGACGGGCGCGGTGACCCCGGCGACGCAGGTCGTCGCGGTGCACCTCGGCCACGGCAACCCGCCGCCGGACGTGCTCGACCGCCTCCTAGCCTCGTGGGGCGCCCGGGCGGGGCGCGACGGCGAGGTCGTCGAGCTGGGGCGCACCGCGACGCGGCGGGTGCTCGTGCTCGGCGGCGCCCGCTCGGGCAAGTCGGCGTACGCCGAGAGCGTGGTCGCAGCACCGCTGACAGGCTCGGCGACACGGCCGGTGACGTACGTCGCGACGGCGCCGGAGCGGCCGGGCGACGAGGAGTGGGCGGCGCGCGTGCGGGCGCACGCCGAGCGTCGGCCCGCGGGGTGGCGGACCGTCGAGACCGCCGACGTGGCCGGGGCGCTGCGGCGCGCGGAGGGACCGCTGCTCGTCGACGACCTGGGGCTGTGGCTCACCCGCGTGCTCGACGAGGCGGACGCCTGGGAGCGCCCGGGACCGGCGGTGCAGCGCGCGGTCGACGACCTCCTCGCCGCGTGGCGGGACGTGCAGGGCCTCGCTGTGCTGGTCGCGCCGGAGGTGGGCGGTGGGGTCGTGCCGGCGACCCGCAGCGGACGGGTGTTCCGCGACCTGCTCGGCGAGGTCACGCGGCGGCTGGCGGCCGGTGCGGACGAGGTGGTCCAGGTGGTGGCCGGGATCCCGCGCCGGCTGGCGTGACCGCGCTCGGCGACGGGTGGCGGCTGGCGCTCACGACCCTCACCGTGCTGCCCGTACAGACCGCAGCCCGGGTCGACCGGAAGACCGCAGGCGTGGCGATGACGCTCGCGCCGGCCGTCGGGCTCCTGCTCGGGGTCCTGGCGGCCGTCCTGCTGGAGGGGCTTCGAGCACTCACCCCCGCCGGCGCGCTGCTGCCGGCGGTCGCCGCGGTGGCCGTCCTCGCCGCGCTCACCCGCGGGCTGCACCTCGACGGGCTGGCGGACACGGCGGACGGGCTGGGGTCCTACCTGCCGCCCGAACGGGCCCGCGCGGTGATGAAGACGCCGGACGTGGGGGCCCTCGGACTGGTCGCGGTCGTCCTCGTGCTGGCGCTGCAGGCCGCCGCGCTCGCCGCCGCGGCGCAGGCCGGTCGGGGCGCGCTCGCACTGGTGCTCGCCGGAGGCGTCTCGCGGCTCGCGGTCACGGCGGCTTGCACCCCCGCGACCCCCGCCGCGACAGGGACCGGGCTGGGCGCGCAGGTGGCGGGCAGCGTGCGCCCGGGCGTCCCCCTCGCGCTCGCGGTCGCGTTCCTCGGGATCGCGGGCCTCGGGGTCGCGGGCCTCGCGG
>JALYNK010000351.1 GCA_030773235.1 Actinomycetota bacterium
GCTGCGACTGCGTCGCGACGGCTCGCGCGTCCCGGTCACCCTCGCGGTCGACCCCGCCGCCACCGCACGGGTCGTCCCGCGCTCCGCGCTGGTGTCGTTCACGGCCACCGCCACCGCCACCGCCACGGCTACTGCCACGGCCACGGCCACGGCCACGGCCACGGCCACGGCCACGGCCACGGGCACCGCTGCCGCCGCCACTGCCCCGGCCGCTCCGGCCGCGGTCTGCCCGCCCACCGACACGGCGCGCCTCGCGCTCGCCGGTGCTCCCGCTCTGCTCCACGGCCCGGGGGTGCCGGCCTGCCGCGGCGCCGAGGTCCGGGTCAGCGGGTTCCGTGTCCACCCGCTGATGGCGCACTGACCTCGGCGGCCCGGCCTCCGCGGGTCAGGACGACGTCGTGAACGACCAGCCCGTCGTGCGCAGCGGGTTGCCGGCGGCGTCGCGCACCGCGTACCGGCCGCCGACCACCCGCACCGTGTAGCGGGTCGAGCGCGCCAGCCGCGTCGCCGGGTCCAGCAGCCAGGTGCGCGACGTGCTGCCGCGCACGACCGTGGCGGTCACCGTCGCGCCCGTCGCGGCGTTCGTGAGCCGGAAGGTGTCCGTCCCCACGCCGCGCACCGCCTCGCTGAAGGTGGCCGACACGGTGGCGTAGCGGCTCACTCCGGTCGCTCCGCTGCCCGGCGCCCGCCCGGTCACCGAGGGCCGCGGGCCGGTGGTGAAGGTCCAGGTCGTCATCGCCAGGGGGTTGCCCGACCGGTCGCGCACAGCCGTCGCGCCGCCGGTGAGCGTGACGCGCCAGCGCCGGTCGCGCGCCAGGTCGGCGTCCGGGTCGAGCACCCAGGCGCCGTCGACCTGCGCGACACGGCCGGGGACGGGCGCGCCGCTGGCCTCGTCGGTCAGCCGGAACGTCGACGTGCTCACCCCCCGCACCGGCTCGCTGAAGGTCACCGCGACGCTGCTGCCCGGCGCGACCGCCGTGGCCCCGCTGCCCGGCGTGCGCCGCTGCACGGTGGGCGGCGTCCTGTCGGCCGAGCGGACCGACAGCGCCGCGCCGGCCGGCCCGACCGTGCCTAGGGCGATCACCGCCCCCTCAGGGGTCGTCCACGACGTGCCCGGCCGCAGCGTGGCCGACAGCGCGCTGAGCCCGTCCCCCGGCCGCGCGTCGAGCAGGCTCGCGCCCGGGTCGCCGTTGCCGATCGCCGGGTCGCGGACGCGCAGGAGCACGCCGTCGGTGCCGCCCGGGGGCAGAGAGCTGTCGCCGTCGACCGGCTGCCGGTGCTCCAACCAGTAGGAGCGGCCGCCCGGCGCGCGCACGACGGCGGCGACGGTGCCGGTGTCGCCGGCGAGCGGTGCGAGCGTGGTCGTCCCGCCGTACGTCAGGTCTGCGCTGCGCCCGCCGAGCCAGCCCAGCAGCTGCTTCTGCGCGGCGTTGAAGTGCCCGACGTGCGCGGCGGCGCCCATGGCGTCGAGATCGTCGCCGTAGTCGCTGAACGTGCACGTGCCGCTCACCACGCTGGTGCACGGGTAGCTGTGGCTGTGGTGCAGCCCGTAGTTGTGGCCCTGCTCGTGCACGGTGACCCGGCGGTCGAGGAAGCCGTGCAGCCAGGCGCCAGGGGCGCCGACGTACGCCCAGCCGCCGTACCCGCCGCAGTCCGAGCCGGGCTGGCCGGGGGTGTCCGGGAAGTACACGACGACGTTGTCGTACGCACCCGGGTCGAAGCCGACCCCGGCCGCGGCGGTCTTCGCCTGCTCCATGACCTCCAGGTGGTCGGCGAAGCACTGGCCGCCGTACGGCCCCGCGATGCGCACCCACGGCGTGACGTGACCGGTCTGGGCCAACGCCCCGTACGACGCGTCGGCGTACCAGGCGGCGGTGTCGCCGAACATCTGCTCGCGGGCGCGCTCCGGCGTCATGTCGTCCGGTTCGCTCCAGTGCGCGAGCACGAGCAGGGTGCGCGTCGTCCCGGTGCTCGGCAGCTCGCTCGCCGTGCTCAGCGTCTGCACCGTCTCGGCGGTGAGCCGCTGCCCGCTCACCAGGCCGGAGACCCGCACCCGGGTGTTGGGCGTCCCCGTGCGGCCGGAGAGGAAGTACGGCCGGCGTCCGGCGACCAGCACCTGTCGGTACGCGTCCGACGAGTGGCCGTGCCACCGGTGGTCGTGCGCGGGCGCCGCGGCCGTGTCGGCGGCGAGCAGCCGCAGCACGCCCTCGACGGTGCGCCGCTGCCCGCCCGGCGCGGCGCCGGCCGGTGCAGGCGGCAGCACGAGCGGCGCCAGCACCGCGACGAGGAGCAGCACGAGCGCCGGTCGCCGGAGGCGCACGAGCCGGGAGCGCTCGAGCTGGGCGGGCTCGACATGGGCGGGCTCGACATGGGCGGGGGCGGGCCGGAACCGGGACATCGCTCTCCTGACGGACGAGCCTCCAATTCACACTGCGCGACCGGTGTTCACACGCAGTTGTGACTCAAGGGGTCCCTCCGGCAACCCGGACCACCCGGACGGACTACTCCGCGGACGGACCGCCGGGCCCCCGCACGCGGACCCGCACCTGCCGCAGCAGCACCGGGGCGGCTGCGAGCACGGCCTGGCGGGGGTCCGGCACGTCGAGCAGCCGCCCGGTGACCAGCGGCGCGAGCGCGGCGAGGCGCCGGTCGGCGAGCACGGTGTCGACCC
>JALYNK010000352.1 GCA_030773235.1 Actinomycetota bacterium
CACCCGCCCGCCCACCGGCGTCGCGGTGCGCGCCGCCGGCCGGACCGCTCCGGGCCGGTACTTGACGATCAGCTGCTGCACCTGCTCCGCGTGCTCCGCTGCGGCCGGGGCTGCAGGAGCCGGGGCTGCAGGAGCCGGGGCCGCAGGAGCCGGAGCCGCAGGAGCCGGGGCCGCGGGAGCCGTGGGCGTGCCGGTCGGGGCGCTCGCGACCGCGCCGCCGCCGCCGATGGGCACGAGCAGCGAGCCGCCCGCGACGAGCACGGCGCAGCTCAGGCGTGCGGCGCGGGCGAGGGGCAACGCGTCCTCCGGGAGCGGGGCAGGAGTGCCCTGCTGGATCGCCCGCCGGAGCGCGCGGGTGGATGCCCCGTTCGGGTCAGGCGGACCGGCGGGACACGAAGATCGCCGTCCCGGGCAGGAGGCGCCCACGCAGCGGCGACCACTGTCCCCAGACCCGGTCGTGCCCCTCCGGCCACTCGGGCTCCACCAGGTCCTCCAGGACCAGCCCCGCGCCGGCCAGGTCGCGCACCCGGTCGCCGAGGGTCCGGTGGTGCTCGACGTACGTCGCCGCACCCGTGTCGTCGACCTCGACGTACGGCGTGCGGTCGAAGTAGCTCTGCTGCACGACCAGCCCGTCCGGCCCCGGGTCGTCGCGGAACACCCAGCGGGTCGGGTGGGTCACCGAGAAGACGAACAGCCCGCCCCGGCGCAGGACGCGGGCCACCTCGCGGGCCACCCCCGCGGAGTCGGCGACGAACGGCACCGCGCCGAACGCCGACGCGACGACGTCGAAGGCCGCGTCGCGGAACGGCAGCACCTGGGCGTCGGCCTGCACGAGCCGCCGGACGGGCGTGCCGGTCCGCGCGTCCAGCCGCCGGGCCTGCGCGAGCTGCCCGCCGGACACGTCGAACGCGGTGACTCGAGCGCCCGCGCGCACCAGCCAGCGGGCGCCCTGCGCGGCGCCGCAGCCCATCTCGAGCACGTCGCGCCCGCTGACGTCGCCGAGCAGGTGCGCGTCGGCCTCGCGCAGTCCCTCGGGGCACCAGAGCAGGTCGGCGTCGCCGAGGAACCCGCCGTGCTCGGCCTGGTAGTCCGCGGCCTCCGCGTCCCACCAGCGCCGGTTCGCGCCGGCGCTCTCCCGCGGCCCCGCGGGGCGGTGGGCAACGCCGGTGGTAAGTCCGTGCGCCGGCTCGGGGGCTCCCGTCCCGGCCTGCGGTCCGTGCGCGGCGCCCCCTGCCGGCGACGGGACCTCGGGCGGCCTGGCGGCCGCGGCTGCGTTCGACGGCGACCCGCTCACCCGGCTAGTCTTCCTCCTCGACTGTCCCTGCTCGACTCCCCCTCGATCCCGCACCGGCGGGGTCGCTGACCCGCCAGCCGGAGCCTGTCCCTTGACGTCCACCCTCACCCCCTCCGCCCCTCAGGTCGCCGTCAACGACGTCGGCTCGATGGAGGAGTTCCTCGCCGCTGTCGACCAGACCATCAAGTACTTCAACGACGGCGACATCGTCGAGGGCACGATCGTCAAGGTCGACCGGGACGAGGTCCTGCTCGACATCGGCTACAAGACCGAGGGCGTCATCCCCTCGCGCGAGCTGAGCATCAAGCACGACGTCGACCCGCACGAGGTCGTCAGCGTCGGCGACCAGGTCGAGGCCCTCGTCCTCCAGAAGGAGGACAAGGAGGGGCGCCTGATCCTGTCCAAGAAGCGTGCGCAGTACGAGCGCGCCTGGGGCACGATCGAGCGGATCAAGGAGTCCGACGACATCGTCAAGGGCACCGTGATCGAGGTGGTCAAGGGCGGTCTGATCCTCGACATCGGGCTGCGCGGCTTCCTCCCGGCGTCGCTGGTCGAGATGCGGCGCGTGCGCGACCTGCAGCCGTACGTCGGGCGTGAGCTCGAGGCCAAGATCATCGAACTCGACAAGAACCGCAACAACGTCGTCCTGTCCCGCCGGCAGTGGCTCGAGCAGACCCAGTCCGAGGTGCGCTCGACGT
Source organism: Actinomycetota bacterium (assembly GCA_030773235.1). Taxonomy (GTDB): domain Bacteria; phylum Actinomycetota; class Actinomycetes; order Mycobacteriales; family SCTD01; genus JALYNK01. Next base: position 1,993 of record JALYNK010000352.1, read on the forward strand.
TCCTCGCGACCCTGCAGAAGGGCCAGGTCCGCAGCGGCGTCGTGTCGTCGATCGTCAACTTCGGCGCCTTCGTCGACCTCGGTGGCGTCGACGGTCTCGTGCACGTGTCCGAGCTGTCCTGGAAGCACATCGACCACCCCAGCGAGGTGGTCGAGGTCGGCCAGGAGGTCACCGTCGAGGTGCTCGACGTCGACCTGGACCGCGAGCGGGTCTCGCTGTCGCTCAAGGCGACGCAGGAGGACCCGTGGCAGCAGTTCGCCCGGACGCACGCGATCGGCCAGGTCGTGCCGGGCAAGGTCACCAAGCTCGTGCCGTTCGGCGCGTTCGTGCGCGTCGACGAAGGCATCGAGGGGCTCGTCCACATCTCCGAGCTCGCCGAGCGCCACGTCGAGATCCCCGAGCAGGTCGTCAACGTCGGCGACGAGCTGCTCGTCAAGGTCATCGACATCGACCTCGACCGGCGGCGCATCTCGCTGTCCCTCAAGCAGGCCAACGAGCAGGGCGTCGGCGGCATCGCCGAGTTCGACCCGTCGCAGTACGGCATGGCTGCGTCCTACGACGAGCAGGGCAACTACATCTACCCCGAGGGCTTCGACGCCGACACGGGCGAGTGGATGCCGGGCTTCGAGGAGCAGCGCGACGCCTGGGAGCGGCAGTACGCCGAGGCCCAG
>JALYNK010000353.1 GCA_030773235.1 Actinomycetota bacterium
CCAGCTGCTGGCCGCCGCCGCCCACCTCGGCTTCGGCGCGGCGCTCGGCGCGGGCTACGCGCTGCTGCCCCGCCGGGTGCCAGGCGTGGCCGCCGCGCTGGCGGTCTGGGCTCTGTCGTACGAGGGCTGGGTGCCCGCGCTCGGCGCGCTGCCCAGGGCCTCGCAGGACCGGGCGGGGCGGCCGGCCGTCATGATCGCAGCGCACGTCGTGCTCGGGTCGGTGCTGCAGGCGCTCGCGCCGGAGCCGGTCAGGCCGGCGCGTCGACGTCTAGGTCGGCGACGCCGGTGATGCGGTGCACGGAGAACGTCCGGTCCTCGTGCCGCAGGTGGTCGTACGCCCGCACGTAGCCGCCCTCGACGGTGCGCGGCTCCACGACGCGCGAGGTCGCGCGGCCCTGCGCGTCGACGTAGCCGAGCCACACCTGCCGGGCGTCGCGCGCGGCGTCCTGCAGGAACGCCAGCACGTCCGGCACCGCGCGCGTCGTCGTCACCGGTGCGCGCCTCGCCGCCCGCGACGCGACGTCGCCGGCGCGCAGCGCGGTGACCGCGAGCGCCGCCTGCTGGGGGTCGATCGCGGGCTCGGTGTAGCGGGCGCTGCGCGCGCGGGCGGGGGTGCGCCGGGCCTCGGGCCGGGCCAGCAGCAGCGCGCCGTCCGGCGCCTCCGCGGCCGGGGCGTACCCCGCCGCCCGCAGGTCCTCGAGCACCTGCGGGACCGGGGCCGAGCTGGTGAGCACCGTCGGCGCGAGCCGGCGCAGCTGCAGGCTCCGCGCCCGCTTGGCCGCGAGCACCTCCGCGAGCAGCGCCTCGTCGTCGCAGCGCAGGTACGACGCCGCCGTGCCCACCCGCAGCCGGCCGTGCCGCCGGCCGACGTCCTCGACGAGGTACGTGAGCGCCTGCGGCACGGGCGTGCGCGAGCGGCTGCGGAACAGCTCCAGCAGGTCGCTGACCGAGCGCCCGGCGTCGAGCGCGCGCCGCACCGAGCTTCCGCTGACCCGGTACACCGTGGCGCCGCCCGTGGACTCGACGTCGGCGACGAGTGCCAGCTCCTGCGCGAGGTCGCGCTCCAGCGGCCCCGGGGCGACGACGGTGAGGTCGGGCTGCACCAGCACGTGGTCGACGGGCGCGGGCAGCAGTGCGCCGAGAGCCCGGGCCGCTCCGGACGCGTCGCCGGCGCGCAGCAGCCGGCTCGGCGCGGCGAGGGCTCCTCGGCCGGTGAAGCCGAGCGACTCGGCCTCGTCGAGCACCTGCCCGAGCACCAGGTCGCGCAGCCGCCCGCCGCGCCGCGGCGCGCGCCACAGGAGCAGGTGGAGTGCGCTGTCGCGCGTCGGCGCGGACCCCGGACGGGCCTCGGCGAGCACGTCGAGCACCCGGTGGCGGTCGTCGGGCGCGCCGGGCCGCTCCAGCCCGGGCCCGAGCGGCGCGAGCACCTTGTCGCGGTCGTCCCGGGCGCCGGCGAGGCCGGGCAGTCGGGGGAGGTCCAGCCAGGCCTGCGCGAGGGCGGCCCAGCGCTGCTCGGGGAGCAGGCCGAGCCAGGCGTCGTACGCCGTCGTCGGCACCCACCCCGGGTCGAGGCCCGGGGTCTGGTCGAGCAGCCCGGCGGCCGCAGCCACCTCGACCAGCAGCGGCACGGCCGGCTCGGCGACGTCGAGCTCCTTGGCGGTGCGGCGCAGGTCGCGCACGCCGACCCCGCCGGCCCGCAGCACCGACGGCGGGACGGCGGCCCAGTGCTCGAGCAGCGCCTCGGTCTGCTGCACCAGCTCACCGGCGGTGTGCGCGGCGGCGCGGTCGACCGCGGCTGCTCCGACCTCCCGAACGTCCAGCGCGGGCGGGGCGAGCTGCACCGCGCCGAGCGGCGCCTCGCCGCGCAGCGCGAGCCCCACCTCGCGGGGCAGCTCGACGGTGTCGAGGTCGACCGCGACGAGGAGCGCGTGCGCGAGCAGCCAGCGCACGGGGCTCTCCGGCGACGGCGTCAGGGGTCGCTGCGCGTCGCGGACCTGCCCGTACGGCGGCCCGGGCACGAGCTGCGCCAGCACGCCGCGAGCCCGCTCGTCCGCTCCGGCGAGTACGCCCGGCAGCCGGTGCCGGTCGGCGAACAGCTCCGCCACCTCGGCCACCCCGGCACCGCAGGGCAGGCCGAGGGACTGCGCGATGACCGCCAGGTCCGCGCGTCCGACGTACGCCAGGCAGGCGGCGACCGGCCTTCCCAGCCCCGCCGGCGACGCGCCAACGAGCTCACGGACCGTGCCGACGAGGTGCAGCGCGTCGTCAGGCCCCCAGACCAGCGCGAGGTCGCGCAGCCGCTGCAGCTCGTCGTGCAGCGGAGCCTGCTCGGCGGCCGGGCCGACCAGGGCGCGCACCTGCGCCAGCGGGACGGCGGGCTCGTCGTGCAGCGCCAGCGCGTCGACGACGGCGAGCGCGGCGGCGTCGAGCTGCTCCAGCGCGCGGAGCACGGACAGCCGCACGCCCGCGCGCGCGGCGAGCACGCCGAGGTCGGGCGGTACGGGGGTGGCGAGGTCGGGGCGGGCCTGCAGCAGCCGCGCGAGCCGCTCGTCCGGCCAGCCGCGCAGCTCCTCCGCGAGGCTGCGCGGGGCCGGAGTCATCCGGTCGAGGCTAGTGGCGCCCGGTCCCCCGCCCGCCGACGCGCGCTGCCGGCAGC
>JALYNK010000354.1 GCA_030773235.1 Actinomycetota bacterium
GGCGCCGGTGCAGCAGCGCCCACAGGTCGCGGCGCAGCGGGACGCCGGGCCGGTCGTCCATCGTCCGGAACGACAGGACGCCGACGACGAGCGCCAGCACTCCCCCGACGACCATCGTCACCGAGATGCCGTTGACGTCGAACGGACCGACCGAGCGCTGCCCGACCGCTCCGGCCAGGGCCGGCGCGATCGCGAGCACGGCGAGCAGGTCGATGCGCATGAGCGCGTTGACGAGGCCGAAGGTGCGGCCGCGCACGTCGTCCTCGACCTCGCCGCCGAGCAGGGTGAGCCCGAGGACGTACGCGAGCCCGGCGAAGGCGCCCAGCGCGAGCGTCGACAGCGCCACGAGGGCGAGCGCCGGGACCAGCGCGGTGAAGATCAGGCAGGCTCCGGCGGCCGCGATCGTCGGACCGAGCGCGCGTCGGCGCGACAGGTCGCCGAGCGCCCGGGGACCCAGAGCGACGCCGAGCGCAATGCCCACGAAGACCGAGCCGAACAGCAGGCCGTACGCCCCGTCGCCGCCGCCGAGCACGCTGGTGGCGAAGAGCTTGCCGTTGGCGACGACCACGCCGGCCGCGGCGAGCGCGCCGAGCATGGCGACGAGGACGCCGCGCACCACCGGGCTGCTGCGGGCGAACGCGACCCCCTCGCGCACGCTGGCGACGAGCCCGGGTACGGCGGCGCCGGGCTCCGCCCGGCCGCGCCCCGACACCTCGGTGATGCGCGCGACCTGCACGGCGGCGAACAGGAACGTGCCGGCGTCGACGTAGAGCGCCAGGTAGGCCGCGGGCTGGCCGGTGGCCGGCTGCAGCAGCCCGAGCACGCCGAACACGACGGCGGCGAGCGGCGCGGTGCCGTACGTCGCGACGAGCGACAGGGAGTTGGCCTGCTCGAGGTGCTCCCGCGGCACGAGGTTGGGGACCGACGCCTCCTTGGCGGGGATCCAGAACAGGCTGAGCGTCTCCACGAGCAGCGTGGCGACGAGCAGCCAGGTCAGCGACCCGACCAGCGGGATCGACAGGAACAGCGCGAAGCGCAGCAGGTCGGTGACGACCATGAGGCGTCGGCGGTCGAACCGGTCGGCGAGCGCACCGCCGAGCGGCCCGAGCACGATCGCGGGCAGCAGGCGGAACGCGAGCACCCCGCCGGTGGCGTACGCCTGGGCGGCGAAGCCCCGGTCGGCGGCCAGCTGCACGGCGAGCGCGGTGGTGGCGAGGAAGCCCAGCCAGTCGCCGAAGCTGGACAGCGCGAGCGCCAGGTAGAGGCGCCGGAAGCCCCGGTAGCGCAGGGCTCCGGGCCAGCGCACCCCGCTCCCGCTCACCGCCCGAGGGTACGGCGGGAGGCGCCGCGTGGACCTCACCCGCGCAGGCGACTGCCGTGCGTCCACAGCCGCCGCGGCCCGCCTGACTCTGCGGACCGGGGACCCGCGGGCCCTTACGCGACGGGGCGACTCGTCCGGGCCTGCGGGTCCGTCGGCGCGCGCACCTCGACCGGCGCGCCCCAGTCGGAGAACTGCAGCGACCCGCCGGCCGGCTTGCCGCTCGGCTCGGCCCGCAGCAGGTGGGGCTCGCCGTCGAGCGCGACCGACAGCGTGAGGCCCGTCGCCGTCCTGAGCTGGAGGGCGCGCACTCCGTCCACGACGCGCTCCCCCACCTTGACGACCTCGCCCTCGGGAGCCAGCGTGCGGTCGAGGAGCCCGTCGATGTCGAACAGGCCGGCCACGCGCGCCAGGCCGGGCGAGCCGGGTGGCAGCCGCACCCACTCGTCGGCGACGTGCCCCGACACCTCCGGGCCGGAGAACCGCTCGTAGAAGGCCTCGTCGGCCCACACGTGCACGTCCCGGCCCGCCTTGACGAGCAGGACGGACGTCCCGTTCGACCGGATGCGGCCGATGCCCTGCCGCCCCTGCACGCGCAGGTCCAGCTCCACCGGCTGGTTGCCCTCCCGCACGGTGCCCACCAGGCGCGCCGAGCCCGCCCGGTCGGCCGCCTGTCGCGCCTGCAGGAGGACGTCCCGGGCGCGGAGCCGCTCGACACCGTTGCTGGGGTCCGGGGGCGCCGTCGGCGGGGGCGCGAGCACCGGCGCGCGGGGCGCCAGGGATTGCTGCTCCAGACCGCCGCCCAAGTACGAGCCGACCTGCCACCCGGCGACCGACCCGGCGGCCAGCAGCGGCACGAGCAGGGCCGGGACGAGTGCGCGCCCGCGTCCGGCCCTCCTCGGCCTGTAGGAGCGGGCGTGCCGCCCCTCGGTCGAGCGCAGCACTCGGCGCACGGTCACTCCCCGCTCCACGTCGGGCGGTCAGCCATCGGCCCGCGGGCTGCTCGTGTCCCAGTCGGCGGCGAGGGAGGTCGACAGCTCGTCGACCCACGTGCCGAGGTCCGCCGACACTTCGACCACCGCCTCGCGGCGTCCCGTACGGACGACCTCGCCGGGCGGCTCGCCCGGGAACTCGGGCCCGTCGCAGCCGCGCATCGCCTTCCTGCTGTAGCCCTTGCCGAGCTCGCTCGGCACGCCGGTCTGCTGCCACTCGTGCGCTCCGGTCGGCGAGTTGTAGTCGAAGAGCGCCGTTGGCCAGTCGCCGAAGGCTCGGTAGGCGGCCATGTCGCGCTGCGCCATGTAGCGGACGGCGAAGTCCTCGTCCAGCGCGTCGTC
>JALYNK010000355.1 GCA_030773235.1 Actinomycetota bacterium
GGCCGGGACGACCGGAGCCGGGACGACCGGAGCCGCGACGGCCGGGGCCGGGGGCGCGGGCTGCTCGGACCGCGGACCGCCGACGAGCCGGCGCAGCAGCCGGTCGCCGGAATCGAGCCGCTCGGCAGCGGCGGCTCGCAGGCGGTGCACCTTCTCCGGGCTCGACGTGCCGGACAGCTCGTCGCGGATCCGTCGCAGGTCGTCGAGCACCCGGCCGAAGTCGTCCTGACCGCTCACGCCGCTCCCCCTCGTCCGCGCCCACTGCGACCACCGGCGGGCCGTGAGCACCGCGACCGCGACCGCGACGACCCCGGCCAGCAGCAGCGGCTGCTCCCGCAGCACGGCCGCCGCGACCAGTCCCAGCACGAGCAGCGCGGCGACGCCCAGCACGAGCCGGGCGCGCAGCCGCTCCCGGTCCTCGGCCCGCTCCCCGGCCGCCTCCGCGACCGGGGCCAGCGCACTCCGCTCCCGGTCGAGCGCCGACCACGCCCGCTCGGCAGCCGCCCGGGCCTCTGCCTCGACCTGCTCGCCGAGACCGACGAGCGTCCCCTCGGCGTCCTGCAGCCGCCCCAGCAGCCAGTCCCCCGCCGCCTCCCCGGTCGGCAGCGCCAGGAACGCGACCTCGTCGGCGACAGTCGCGATCTCGCCACCGCCGAGCGCGGTCAGCACGGGGACGGGCGCGTCGCCGACGGCCCGCACCACCGGATCGCTGTCGAACACCCCCAGCGCCAGCGGCCGCCCCTCGTCGCGCACGAGCAGCACGACGTCGCTGAGCAGCGCCGCTTCGCGCACCCGGGCGGCGACCTGCGCGGGCGCGTGCACCCCGTGCAGCGGCACCGCGCACTCCTTGAGCTCCACGTCGTACGGGCTGGCCAGCAGCCGCTCGCGCACCTGCGCGGCGGCCGCGTCCCCCGGCGCCGCGACGACCGCAACGCGCAGCGGCGCGGTCTTCATCGGCCGGCTGCGCTGCCGGGGTGCGAGGCCCGCCCCCCGCGCCCGCTCGCGAGCGGTCTCCCGCTCCTCCGCCAGGCCGAGCGCGGTCGGGGTCGGGTCCAGCTCGGAGACCAGCAGCACGAGCCGGTTGACGACGAAGTCGTACCGCAGCAGCCCACCGACCCGGGCCAGCCGGCCCTCGGTGACGACGTCCTCGACGTCGGCGTCGTGCACCCGGCCGAGCGGCTCGCGCACGGACGGCACCGCGTCGGCCGGGACGATGCACGGGAGCCAGAACGGCTCGTCCTCGGTGCTCGACAGCAGCCGGAACTGCAGCTCGCCGTCCTCGTCGCTGCCGGTGCGACCGACCCGCCCGGTGACCCAGATCCGGTGCGGGAAGCCGGCGTGGATCGTGCCGTCGACGAGCCGGCGCAGGTCCGAGACGGTGGACGTGTTGCGCCCGACCGCGGTCGCCCGCGGGAGCCGGCGGGCCAGCGACGGCTCGAACTCCGCCCCTACCGGCACGACGGCACCATCCACGGCCCGCAGGCTAGGCGAGCGCCGACCCGGCCGGGGTGCGGGCGGGCCCGTGATGCGGGCGCACCACCAACGCGATCTGCCGACCCGCGCTGCGGGTGAGGACGACAGTGACCTCCCGGCCGCCGCGCAGGCCGAGGGCCTTGCGCAGCACCTCGGGCTCCACCGCCGTGCCGCGCTTCTTCACCACGAGCGGCCCGGCGTCGTACGTCCGCAGCGCCGCCCGCAGGCGCTTGACCCCGAACGGCAGGACCTCGAGCACCTCGTACCAGGTCCCGAACGGCGTCGGCACCGGCTCGTCCGCCGTGACGTAGGCGATCGTGGCGTCGAGCAGCCCCCCGCCGACCGCGTCCGCGACCTGCGCGACGAGCCCGGCGCGGATCACGGCCCCGTCCGGCTCGAGCAGCCAGCGCCCGGGCGGCCGGACGGCCGGATCCGGCACGCGGACGTCGGACAGGACGTGCCCGCCGGGCAGCAGCGCCGCGCTGCGGCCGGCGGCACGCCGGGCCCGGCCGGCCCACAGCACGGCCTCCTTGACCTCGCCGCGCAGCGACACGACCTCCCGCTCCACCCCCTCGGGCACGAGCGCGGGATCGAGCCCGGGCGCGACCTTGATCCCGAGCGAGCGCACCTGCGGCAGCCAGCCGAGCACGACCTCGAGCGGCGGGGCGTACGCCCGGGCGTCGAAGACCCGCCGGCCGGCGCTGCGCCGGGCGGGGTCGGCGAAGACGTCGCCGCGCACCCGCAGCCGCGTGACGTCGGCGCGCACCAGGCGCACCGAGCGCCCGAGCACCCGAGCGTTCTCCGCGGCGAGCAGCAGCCGCGCCTCGTCCAGGTCGACGCCCACCGACCCGGCGGGCAGGGCGAGCAGGTCGCCGCCGACCGAGCAGCACAGGTCGAGCACCGGCTCCGGATAGCGCGTCGCACGGTGGACGGCCACCTCGTGCGCGGTGGCCTGCTCGAGCGCCTCCGCCGTCCACCACAGCTCGTCGCCCCGCGGGTGCTTCGCGCGGGCGCGGCGGCGCAGCAGCGCCTGCTCGAGCGCCAGCGGGCCCAGGTCGGGCCCGGCGGCGTCCCGCAGCGCCTCAGCGGTGGCGATGCGGGCAGCGGGCGAGAGGTCGAGCCCGGCCGCGAGCGCGACCGCCTCGCGGCCGCGGTCGGACAGCAGCAGC
>JALYNK010000356.1 GCA_030773235.1 Actinomycetota bacterium
CGTACCGGTGCTCGTCATCCACGGCGACGCGGACGCGATCGTGCCGCTCGAGGTGAGCGGCCGGCTCGCCGACCAGCAGCTGAGGAGCAGCACGCTCGTCGTGGTCGAGGGCGGGCCGCACGGCTTCAACGTGTCGCACGCCGAGCGCTTCAACCAGGAGCTCCTCCGCTTCCTGCAGTCCTGAGCGCGCCGGCGAGGCCGCCCTCCGCGAGGGGGCGGCCCCGCGGGCCTCAGCCGCCGCGCAGCCGGGCGACGCCGGCGGCGACCAGCGGCGCGAGGTCGACCCGCTGGCGGGGGAGTCCGTCCACCGGCCACCAGCGCACCTCCAGCGACTCCGCGCTCCCGCCCGGCGCCGTCCGCTCCGCGGCGCGCAGGAGGAACTGCACGTCCAGGTGCTCCTCGACGCCGCACGGCGCCGGGTGGCGGTCCAGCACCAGCGGCACCGGGTCGGCGGCGAGCCCGCGGACGCCCGTCTCCTCCTCCGCCTCGCGGACGGCGGCCGCAGCGAGGGAGGCGTCACCGTCCTCGACGTGACCGCCCGGCTGCAGCCACAGCCCGACTTTGCGGTGCAGCACCAGCAGCGCGGCGGTGCCGCCGGGATCGAGCACGAGCCCTGACGCCGTGAGGTGCCCCGGACCGTGGTGGCGCCGCAGCGCGTCGGGGTGCCGCAGCACCGCGAGGTACGCCGCCCGCAGCGGTGAGCGCGACGCGGACACCTCCCGGGCGGCGTCGTCCGGCGTCACCGCAGCGTCAGGCCCCGGTCGGGGGTGGCGGCCGGAGGAGCGGTCGGGGCGGCGGTCGGGGGAGCGGCGGGGGGAGCGCTCGGGGCGCCGGCCAGCAGGGCGAGGTCCGGCAGCCGCAGCGCGCCGGTCGGCGCGTCGACGTCCGCGGGCAGGTACAGCCGCTGCACCGCGACGACCAGCGCCTCGGCGACGCGGTCGCGGAAGCCGGTGTCGGCGAGCAGGGCGGCGTCCTGCGGCGAGGTGAGGTAGCCGAGCTCGAGCCGCACGGCCGGCATCCGGGTGAGGCGGAGCAGCTCCCACGTCTTTGCGTGCACGCCGCAGTCGAGCAGCGGCGTGCGCGCCACGATCTCGCGCTGCACGAGCGAGGCGAGCTCCTCCCCGACGGTCGAGGTCACGCCGCTGCCCGCGCCGAAGTGGTACGTCGCCACGCCGTTCGGCCGCGGCGACGGCGACCCGTCGACGTGCAGCGACACCACGAGGTCCGCACCGGCCTCGTTGGCGTACGCGGCGCGTTCCGCATCGGTCGGCCGCACGCCGGGGGCCCGGGTCAGCAGGGTCCGGACGCCCACCGCGGCCAACCGGCCCTGGAAGCGGGCGGCCAGGTCCTCGACGAGCGCGGCCTCCTCCAGGCCGCCGGCCGCCACGCCCCGGTCGCTGCCGCCGTGTCCCGGGTCGACGACGACGACCTTGCCCGCCAGGCTCGATCCGGAGCGGTGCAGCTGCTCGCCCTCGCGCAGGGCGTTCGGGCGGCCGCCGGTCACCAGGCGCCCGAGCTGGCGCAGCGCGCGCAGCGTCGCCATGCCGCAGGCGCCGTCGGCGACGAGGCCGTACTCGCGCTGGAAGCCGCGCAGCGCCCGTTCGGTGCGGGGCCCGAAGACGCCGTCGACCCGGCCGGCGTCGAAGCCGAGCTCGAGCAGCCGCTCCTGCAGCGCGGCGACGTCGTCACCGACGTACCTGCGGCTGGCGAGCGACAGCTGCCGGTCGCCGAGGCGCCAGCGGGCCGACGCCAGGGCCCGGTAGGTCTCCGGGCCCACCAGCCCGTCGACGGTCAGGCCGCGGCGCTGCTGGAACTCCCGCACCGCGCGGTCGGTCGCGGCGCCGAAGCCGTCCTCGGGGCCGGCCAGCAGGCCCAGCTGCAGCAGAGCGCCCTGCACCTCGCGCACGGCGGGCCCGGTGTCACCTCGGCGGTAGACCTGCACGAGCACTCCGCGGGGTCGCTGGGACGGGTGCCGAGACCAGTCGCGGTCACGGTCGGTCGCGGGCGGTCGCGGCGGCGGGTCCACTGCCGTCCGCTCGGCCGCCGTCTCCTCTCGGTCGTCCTCGCCGGCCACTGTAGGGGGGTGGACACGCGGACGGCCGGTCCCCGGCGAGGGGGACCGGCCGTGTCGTCCGTCCAGCGTGCTGCCTAGAGGTAGGCCTCGAGGTCCTTCAGCAGCGCCGACTTGGGCTTCGCGCCGACGATCGACTTCACGATCTTGCCGCCGGAGAAGACCGCCATCGTCGGGATCGACATGATCTGGTAGTCGCGCGCGGCACCCGGGTTCTCGTCGATGTTGAGCTTGACGACCTCGAGCTTGCCGGCGTTCTCCCGAGCGATCTCCTCGAGCACGGGCGCGACCATCTTGCACGGCCCGCACCACTCGGCCCAGAAGTCGACGAGCACGGGCTTGTCGCTCTGCAGCACGTCGTCGGCGAACGTGGCGTCGGTGGTGGTCTTGGTAGCGCCCACGGGGTGCTCCTCGCTGTCGGGGGCCGGGTCAGTGGCCTGGGGACCGTCGGTGTCAACCGGAGGGGGGTGTGCAGGATTCCGCAGGCCGGCCCGGGCGAGCGGGCGGCACGCCGGGTACCGGCCGCTCCGGGTCGGGGCGCTCCGGGTCGGGCCGCTCCGGGTCGGGC
>JALYNK010000357.1 GCA_030773235.1 Actinomycetota bacterium
GTCCGGGCCGGTGCCGCTCGCGCGCGCCCCGTCGGTGCCGGTGGGCGGCGGCGCTCCGGGCTCGCAGCCGGCCGCCGTCAGCAGCGCGGCCTGCAGCCCGAGCAGGCTCGGGCGCACCGAGGTGGTCTCGTCGTCGAGCAGGACGCGCCAGTCCGCCGGGGACGCAACGAGGAAGTCGCCGAGCGCCGCGCTGGCGCCGAGCACCGCGAGCAGGCGGGTGCGGAACCCCTCCGCCGCCTGCAGCGCGGCGAGCAGCTCGTCGCGGTCGCCGGCGGCCGCCGCCAGCCGCCCGAGGGCCGACACGGCGAGGTCGGGGTCGGCCGTGTCGGCGAGGCTGGTCAGGACCAGCTCGGCGCCGGCGTCCGTGGGCGAGCCGTCGCGCCACAGACCGAGCGCCTCGAGCTCGCGCTGCGCCGCGCCCGGCTCGGCGAGGCCCGCCCGGACCAGCCGGGCGCCGCTCGGCCTCGTGCGTCCAGGGGGGCCGGCGCGGCGGGCGGTCGTCACGAGCCCCGCAGCCGGGCGGTGATGGGGTACTGCGCCGGTCCGGTCATGCCAGCGGGAGGGCGCGGGGACGGGGGTCCTCGCCGCGCACCACCGCGGCGAACCGCTCGCACGCCGGGCGCCACAGCTGCTCGACCTCGTCGAGCTCGGCGAGCGTGCGCGCGACGAGCGGCTCGGGGTCGGCCCCGTCCGGCAGCAGGTCGCTGTCCGCTGCCCAGCCGCGCACCATGTCCGGGGTCGGCTCGATGTGGAACTGCAGGCCCCACGCCCGGTCGCCCAGGCGGAAGGCCTGGTGCGGGTAGCGCGGGCTGCTGGCCAGCAGCACCGCTCCGGGCGGCAGCTCGGTGATGGCGTCGCCGTGCCACTGCACGCAGATCCACGACATCGGCGTGTCCCACACGAACGGGTCGGCGCCCGCCACGTCGCGCTTGCCGACCAGCCGGGCGCCGAGCTCCGGCCCCTCCTGGCCGGGCTCGACGGTGCCGCCCGTCGCCTCGGCGAGCAGCTGCGCGCCGAGGCAGACGGCGAGGACCGGGACCCGGTCGTCGACGGCGTCGCGCAGCAGCCGCGCGACCTGGCCGGACCACGCCATGCTCTCCGGCTCGTACGCGTGCTGCGGCCCGCCGAGGACGAGCAGCGCGTCGTGCCCGGCGAGGTCCGGCGGCAGCGGCTCCCCCGCCCAGGGCTGCGCCACGTCGAGGTCGAGCCCCGCGGTCGGCAGCCACTCGGCCAGCCGGCCCGGGCCGGCGCTGGCGCTGTTGGTGACGACGAGTGCGCGGCGGCGCTCCGGTCCGCTGTCGGTCACAGCACCGGCAGGTAGCGGCCCAGCTCGAAGGGCGTGACCTCCGAGCGGTACGCCCGCCACTCGGCCCGCTTGTTGCGGAGGAAGAACTCGAAGACGTGCTCGCCGAGCGTCTCGGCGACGAGCTCGCTGCGCTCCATGACCCCGATCGCCTCCGCCAGGCTGCTGGGCAGGGGCTGAAGTCCGGTGGCGCGCAGCTCGTTCTCCGACAGTGCCCACACGTCGTCCTCCGCACCGGGCGGCAGCGGGAGCTCCTGCTCGATGCCGCGCAGCCCGGCGGCGAGCAGCAGCGCGAAGCAGAGGTACGGGTTCGTCGCGCTGTCCGGGCTGCGCACCTCGATCCGCGTCGAGCCGCCCTTGGTCGGCATGTACATCGGCACGCGCACCAGCGCGCTGCGGTTGTTCGAGCCCCAGCAGATGTAGGGCGGCGCCTCTCCTCCGCTGATCAGCCGCTTGTACGAGTTGACCCACTGGTTGGTCACCGCGGTGATCTCCGCGGCGTGCTCGAGCAGGCCGGCGATGAAGTGGCGGCCGACCGCCGACAGGTGGTCCGGGTCGTCGCCGTCGTGGAACGCGTTGCGGTCGCCCTCGAACAGCGACAGGTGGGTGTGCATCCCCGAGCCGGGCTGGTCGGAGAACGGCTTCGGCATGAACGTGGCGTACACGCCCTGCGACAGCGCCACCTCCTTGATGACGTGCCGTGTGGTGAGGATGTTGTCGGCGGTCTCCAGCGCGTCCGCGGCGCGCAGATCGATCTCCTGCTGACCCGGGGCGACCTCGTGGTGCGAGTACTCCACCGAGATGCCGAGGCTCTCGAGCATCGTGATCGCCTGTCGGCGGAAGTCGACGCTCACGTCGTGCGCGGTGTGGTCGAAGTAGCCGGCCGCGTCCACCGGCTCGGGGACCGCGCCCCGCGCCGGCAGGTTCTTGAGCAGGAAGAACTCGATCTCGGGGTGCGTGTAGAGCGCGAAGCCCGCGTCGGCCGCCTTGCCCAGCGCGCGGCGCAGGACGTGCCGAGGGTCGGCCCAGCTGGGCGACCCGTCCGGCATGGTGATGTCGCAGAACATGCGCGCGGTGCCCTGGCTGTCCCCGCGCCAGGGCAGGACCTGGAACGTGCTCGGGTCGGGCTTGGCGAGCATGTCGCTCTCGTGCACCCGGGCGAAGCCCTCGATGGCCGACCCGTCGAAGCCGATGCCCTCCGCGAACGCGCCCTCGATCTCGGCCGGTGCGATCGCCACCGACTTGAGCGTGCCGAGGACGTCGGTGAACCACAGCCGGATGAAGCGGATGTCGCGCTCCTCCAGCGTGCGGAGCACGAACTCCTGCTGCTT
>JALYNK010000358.1 GCA_030773235.1 Actinomycetota bacterium
GGCGTACACCCCGCCGAGCAGCGGGTCGACCAGCCGTTCGAGCACCTCGGCGCCGAGCCGCCGCCGGACGAGCGCCCCGACGCTCACGTCGTCGCGGACCGGCTCGCCGGGCAGCACGAGGTCGAGCGGTACGCGCGCCAGGCCGGCGGGGGTCAGCACGCGGCTGCGGGCGAGCGCGGCGAGGTCGGCCGGAACGCCGAGGACCGTGCCGGTGGGCAGCGGGCGCACCCGCCCGCGGGTCCACAGCCCGGCCTCGCCGGTGGTCGGGCTCACCAGCTCGTCGCCGAGCCCGGCGTCCTCGGCGAGCGAGACGCCCTCCGGCACGCGGGCGAGCATCGCGTCGGCGCCCTCGTCGACCGGGAGACCACCGACCTCGCTCACCGCGACCTTGCCGCCGAGCCGGCCGGACGCCTCGAGCAGCACGACGCGGGCGCCCGCACGGGACGCCTCGAACGCGGCGGCGACCCCGGCCATCCCCCCGCCGACGACGGCGACGGTCGGCCGGCCGACCTCGGTCAGCGGGCGCTCGCCTCGTGCACGTGGTCGACGACGCGGGCCAGCACGTCGGGATCGGTGTCGGGGAGCACACCGTGCCCGAGGTTGAAGACGTGGCCCTCCGCGGCCCGCCCCTCGCGCAGGACGCGCTCGGTCTGCTCCCGCACGACCGCGGTCGGGGCGTGCACCAGCGCGGGGTCGAGGTTGCCCTGCACAGCCTTGCCGGGGCCGATGCGCCGGGCCGCCTCGTCGAGCGGAACGCGCCAGTCGACGCCGACGACGTCCGCGCCGGCCCGGCCCAGGTCGTGCAGCAGCTCGCCGGTGCTGACGCCGAAGTGGATCCGCGGCACGTCCGTGACCCCCGCGAGCACGCGCGCGGAGTGCGGCTGGACGGCGCGGCGGTAGTCGGCGGCGGGCAGCGCCCCGACCCACGAGTCGAACAGCTGCACCGCGCTCGCGCCGGCGTCGATCTGCACGCGCAGGAACGCCAGCGTGATCGTGGCGAGGCGCTCCATCAGCGCGTTCCACAGCGGCGGGTCGCCGTACAGCAGCGCTTTGGTCGCGGCGTGGTTCTTGCTCGGGCCGCCCTCGACGAGGTAGCTGGCCAGCGTGAACGGCGCTCCGGCGAAGCCGATGAGCGGCGTCGCGCCGAGCTCGCCGACCAGTGACCGGACCGCCTCGGTGACGTACGGGACGTGCTCGGGCTGCAGCTCGGGCAGCCGGGCGAGGTCGTCCGCGGTGCGGATCGGCCGTTCGACGACCGGCCCGACGCCCGGGACGATGTCGAGCTCGACGCCGACCGCTCTCAGCGGCACCACGATGTCGGAGAAGAAGATCGCCGCGTCGACGCCGAAGCGGCGGACCGGCTGCAGCGTGATCTCGGTGATGAGGTCGGGTCGCGAGCAGGCCTCGAGCATGCCGGTGCCCTCGCGCAGGGCGCGGTACTCGGGCAGCGCCCGCCCGGCCTGGCGCATGAACCACACCGGGGTGTGCGGCACCGGCTCGCGCCGGCAGGCCCGCAGGAAGGCCGAGTGCGCGAGTGCCGGACGGGCAGCGACGGGCGTCCCGGACGGCGGCGCGGTCGCGGGCACAGCGGGCGGCACGGCGGCGGGTGAGGCGGCGGGTGAGGCGGCGGGTGAGGCGGCGGTCATCGCCGTCGAGCCTCGCACGCGGGTCGACCGGGCGCGCCTCCACCGTTCTGTCGGACCCGGGTGCGACCGTCGCTCAGACGTTCGAGGGACGCCCTGCTGGGGCGCGAGGCAGGAGGAGGTCGCGGGTCGTGGGAGGAGTTCTGCGCTGGTGCGCGCCGTGCGGGCAGGAGCAGTGGTTCGAGGTGCCGCCCTGCGACGACGGTCACGGCGACGGCTGCCCCGATCTCGGCTGCGTGGAGTGCGGGCACGCCGTCGTGCTCGCGGTGCTCGTGGACGAGCCGGCGGCCGTGGTGGTCCAGGCGGCCTGACCGGGACGCAGCGGTCAGCCGCCGGCGAGGAGCGCGACGCCGGCGAGCGCGCCGGTCACGCCGGCGACCTGCAGGCGGCGCAGCCGCTCGCCGTGCACCTGCCGGGCCAGCAGCACGGTGACCACCGGGTACAGCGAGGCGAGCACGCTCGTGACACTGAGCAGCGCGCCGGCGCGGGCCGACGCGAGCGCGAAGGCGCCGTTGGCCAGCACGTCCCCGGCGCCGATGGCCGCGAGAACCGGGAGGCTGCCGCGCGGTACGGCCCACGCCCCGCGGACCCGCCCCGACCGCGCCAGGGCCAGGAAGCTCAGCGCCAGCACCGTCACGGCCGTGACCCGCATCGTGAACAGCGTCATGACGACGCTGTGCTCGGCCCCCTCGGCCAGCAGGACGAGCACGGCGCCGAACCCGAGCGCGGCGACGCCGGCGAGCAGCAGCGGCAGCGCGCCCGCGGCCCCGCGGAGCTCCGGGCCGCTGGCGAGGACCACACCGACGACGGCGGCGGCGATCCCCGCCGACTGCAGCCACGTGGGCGACTCGCCGGACACCAGCCCGGCGACGACCGGCACCACGCCGCCCAGCGCCGCGACCGGCGCCACGACGCCCATGGTCCCCATGGCGAGCGCCCGGTAGAACGCGGCGAGCGCGACCAGCCCGGCGA
>JALYNK010000359.1 GCA_030773235.1 Actinomycetota bacterium
CCCATCTACTTCACGGGGCTCATCTCGCTCGCGGTGTTCGCCTACAGCCTGCGCCTCTACCCCGAGGGCGTGAACTACGTGCCGCTGACCACCGACCCGGTCGGCTGGGCGTACAACCTGCTGCTGCCCTGGATCACGCTGGCGTTCCTCTACGCCGCGCTCTACGCCCGGCTCACCCGCGCGGGCATGCTGGAGACGATGAACGAGGACTACATCCGCACCGCGCGGGCCAAGGGCCTGCCGGAGCGCACGGTCGTCGTCAAGCACGCGATGCGCGCCTCGCTGACGCCGATCCTCACGATCTTCGGCCTCGACCTCGGGCTGCTGCTCGGCGGCGCCGTGCTCACCGAGTCGACGTTCTCGCTGCCGGGGCTCGGCCAGCTCGTCGTCGACGCGGTGTTCGGCAACGACCTGCCGATCGTGCTGGGGGTGGTGCTCGTCGCCGGGTTCTTCGTCGTGCTGGCCAACCTCGTCGTCGACGTCCTCTACGCCGCCGTCGACCCGCGGGTGCGCACGTGACCGCGACCGGCACCCGCGAGGAGGGCGTTCCGGCGGAGGCCCCGTCGGCCGCGCCGCGCGGGAAGGCGTTCCTCGACGTCCGCGACCTCCGCGTGCACTTCCCGACCGACGACGGGCTGGTCCGCTCCGTCGACGGGCTGTCGTTCACCCTGGAACGCGGCCGGACGCTCGGCATCGTCGGTGAGTCCGGCTCGGGCAAGAGCGTGACGAGCCTCGCGGTGCTGGGCCTGCACAAGGGCGGCCGGGCGCGGCTGTCCGGCGAGATCTGGCTGGACGGCGAGGACCTCGTGCCGGCGTCCGCGGAGCGGGTGCGGCGGCTGCGCGGCCGGAAGATGGCCATGATCTTCCAGGACCCGCTGTCGTCGCTGCACCCGTACTACAAGGTGGGCGCGCAGATCGTCGAGGCGTACCGCGTCCACCACGACGTGTCGAAGGCGGTCGCCCGGCGGCATGCGGTGGACATGCTCGGGCGCGTCGGCATCCCGCGCCCCGAGGCGCGCGCCGACGACTACCCGCACCAGTTCTCCGGCGGCATGCGCCAGCGCGTCATGATCGCGATGGCGATGTGCTGCGACCCGGAGCTGCTCATCGCCGACGAGCCGACCACGGCGCTCGACGTCACGGTGCAGGCGCAGATCCTCGACCTCATCCGCGACCTGCAGCAGGACTTCGGCTCGGCGGTCGTCGTCATCACCCACGACCTCGGCGTCGTCGCCGAGCTCGCCGACGACGTGCTCGTCATGTACGCGGGGCGGGCCGTCGAGCGGGGGAGCGCCGAGGCCGTGTTCCGGCGCCCGGAGCACCCCTACACCTGGGGGCTGCTCACCTCGATGCCGCGGCTGGACCGCGACCGCCAGGAGCGGCTGCTGCCCATCCCCGGCTCCCCGCCGAGCCTCATCTCCCCGCCGTCGGGCTGCGCGTTCCACCCGCGCTGCGCCTACTGCCCGCGCAACGGCGACCGCAGCGTGCGCGAGGTGCCGCTGCTGCAGCCCAGCGGCCCCGGGCACGCCGTCGCCTGCCACCTGGCGCTCGAGGAGCGGCGGCAGATCTGGACCGACGAGGTCCAGCCCCACCTGTGACCGTCCGCGACCCGTCGGGATCCCCGTGAGCACCCTCGTCCCGTCCGCCTCCGCCGGCGCGCCCGGCACGAGCGACCCGCTGCTGCGCGTCACCGGCCTGGAGAAGCACTTCCCGATCACCCGCGGACTGCGTCGCACGCAGGTCGGCGCGGTGCGCGCGGTCGACGGCGTCGACCTGCAGGTGCCCCGCGGCACGACGCTCGGCCTGGTCGGCGAGTCGGGCTGCGGCAAGACCACGCTGGGCCGCCTGCTCGTCCGCCTGCTCGAGCCCACGGCCGGGACGATCGAGTTCGACGGGCGCGACATCACGCACCTGTCGGCCGGCCGGATGCGCCCGCTGCGGCGCGAGGTGCAGATGGTCTTCCAGGACCCGTACTCCTCGCTCAACCCGCGCCACACCGTCGGCACCATCGTCTCCGCCCCGTACCGGCTGCAGGGGCTGCGCACCGAGCAGGGCACCAAGCGCACCGTGCAGGAGCTGCTCGAGCGCGTCGGGCTCAATCCGGAGCACTACAACCGCTATCCGCACGAGTTCAGCGGCGGTCAGCGGCAGCGCATCGGCATCGCCCGGGCGCTCGCGCTGCGACCGAAGCTCATCGTGGCCGACGAGCCCGTGTCGGCCCTGGACGTGTCGGTGCAGGCGCAGGTCGTCAACCTGCTCGAGGACCTGCAGGACGACCTCGGCCTGACGTACGTGGTCATCGCGCACGACCTGTCCGTCGTGCGGCACATCAGCGACCGGGTGGCGGTGATGTACCTCGGGTCGCTCGTCGAGGAGGCCGACCGCACCGATCTCTACGAGCGGCCGATGCACCCGTACACGGTGGCGCTGCTGTCGGCCGTGCCGGTGCCCGACCCCGCCCGGCGGCACGCGCGCGACCAGATCCGGCTGCGCGGCGACCTGCCGAGCCCGGCCGACCCGCCGCCGGCCTGCCGCTTCCACACCCGCTGCTGGAAGGCGCAGGACGTCTGCCGGACGGTGGCCCCGCCGCTCAGAGAGCTGG
>JALYNK010000360.1 GCA_030773235.1 Actinomycetota bacterium
GGCGCGGGTCGTCGCCGCGCAGGCGCACGGCGCGGCGGCGTACCCGGGGTCGCTCGCCGCCGGGCGCCCGGTGGCACTCACCAGGATGACGACGATGGCCGACGGCATCGCGGTCGGCCGACCCGGCGCGATCCCGTTCGCGCTGGTCCGCGACCTCGTCGACCGGGTGGTCACGGTCGACGAGGACGCGCTGTCCCGCGCGCTGCTGCTCTGCCTGGAGCGCGCCAAGCTCGTCGTCGAGCCGGCCGGTGCCGCCGCGCTGGCGGCGGTGATGGAGGACCCGTCTGCGTACGAGCCGCCCGTCGTCGTCGTCCTCTCCGGCGGCAACATCGACCCGCTCCTGCTCGGCAAGGTGCTGCGGCACGGCCTGCTCGCGGCCGGCCGCTACCTGTCGCTGCGGGTCCGCATCCCGGACCGGCCCGGCGAGCTGGCGCTGCTGCTGGACGTCCTCGCCGGCGCCGGCGCCAACGTGCTCGACGTGGAGCACCGGCGCACCGGCCGCGGGCTGCACCTCGACGAGGTGGAGGTCTCGCTGCAGCTCGAGACGCGCGGCCGGGACCACAGCGAGACCGTCCTCGGCGCGCTCGCGGCAGCCTCGTACCACGTCACGGCCGGCTGACGGGCCCGGCCGCTCCGACCCGGGCTACTGCTCCTCGAACGGCTCCACGGACACGATCCTCACCTTGAGCGAGCGCGGGCCGAACACGACCTCGTCGCCCGCCCGGTGCCCGGCGATGGCCTGGCCGATGGGCGACTCCGGGGAGTACACGTCCAGGTCGCCGATCCGGCCGCCTTCGTCGGTGGCGTTCTCCCGGCTGGCGAACAGGAAGCGCTCGACGTCGCCGTCGCCGTAGTCGACGCCGACGACGCAGCCCTCCTCGACGCGCTCGCCGGTGGGCTGCTCGCCGACCCGGACGTCGCGCAGCAGGACGGTCAGCTGGCGGATGCGGGCCTCGAGCTTGCCCTGCTCCTCCTTGGCGGCGTGGTAGCCGCCGTTCTCGCGCAGGTCGCCCTCCTCGCGGGCTGCCTCGATGCGGGCCACGACCTCCGCGCGGGTGCTGCCCCTCATGGTCTCGAGCGAGCCGGTCAGCCGCTCGTACGCCTCGCGGGTCAGCCAGGTGGCCGACGCGCCGGTCTCGGTGGTCACGACTCTCCTCGCCGGGGCTCTTGACGTACGGCCTGCGATGCTAGAGGGGCAGGCCGCAGCGCCGTTGCCGTCCGACCGCTGTCGCCGGCCCTCCGCCGCCGCGGGATGCCGCGGGCGCGCGGCGGTGTTGGTGGGCGCAGACCCGCGGGAGGGGGAGGCATGACGGCGACCGCGCAGCAGCCGCGCGAGGGCGAGCAGGCGTACGACCGGTCGGCGTCCGAGGGGCATCCGGCCGACGGGATGCGGCTCATGTGCGTGCACGCCCACCCCGACGACGAGTCGAGCAAGGGCGCGGCGGCGATGGCCCGGTACGTGAGCGAGGGCGCCGACGTCCTCGTCGTGACGCTCACCGACGGGTCGCGCGGCTCGGTGCTCAACCCGGCGCTGGACCGTCCCGAGATCGCCGCCGACATCACCCGCATCCGCGCGGGCGAGATGGAGCGGGCGCGCGAGATCCTCGGCGTCCGGCAGGTGTTCCTCGGCTACGTCGACTCCGGGCTGCCCGAGGGCGACCCGCTCCCGCCGCTGCCCGAGGGCTGCTTCGCCCTCGGCGACCTCGAGGAGCAGACCCGCCGGCTCGTCGAGGTGGTCCGCCGCGAGCGACCGCACGTCATGACGACGTACGACGAGAAGGGCGGCTACCCGCACCCCGACCACATCCGCTGCCACGAGGTGTCGAAAGCGGCGTTCGAGGCCGCGGGTGACCCGGACCGCTTCCCCGACGCGGGTGAGCCGTGGCAGCCGCTGAAGCTGTACTACAACCTCACGTTCTCCAAGCAGCGCATCTGCGCGCTCCACGAGGCGATGCTCGAGCAGGGCCTCGAGTCGCCGTACGTCGAGTGGCTGGAGCGCTGGGAGGACCGCCCCGAGGACGCCGGTCGCCTGACGACGTCGGTGCCGTGCGCCGAGTGGTTCCCGGTGCGCGACGCCGCGCTCATCGCGCACGCCACGCAGGTCGACCCGAGCGGGCGCTGGTTCGCCTGCCCGATGGAGCTGCAGCAGCGGGTCTGGCCCACCGAGGACTTCCAGCTGGCGCGGTCCCTCGTCGACACGCAGCTGCCGGAGGACGACCTGTTCGCCGGCGTGCGGGTACGGGTGGACGCATGACCGCCGTGACCCTCCTGGCCCAGCAGCCCCTCGCCCAGCAGCTCCTGGCCCAGCAGCAGAGCGGTCAGGCCGGCCCGTTCGGTCTGCTGGTGCTCGTCCTGCTCGGCATCGCCGTCGTGCTGCTGATCCGCAACATGGACCGCCGCATCAAGAACCTGCCGCGCGAGTTCCCGCGCGACGAGGAGCACGACCCCCGCGTCCCGCCGCCCCGTTAGCCGCGCTGCTCGACGTCCGGCCGGCGCCGCTACTCGACGTCCGGCCGGCGTCGCTCCCGCTTGCGGTCCGCCCGCTCCCGCTTGCCGGCCAGCCGCCGCTCCTGCGCCCCGCGGGTCGGCCGCGTGGCG
>JALYNK010000361.1 GCA_030773235.1 Actinomycetota bacterium
CCCCCCTGCGCCGGCCAGCAGGAGGCCGGGGACGGCGCGGTTCCACCACACGACCAGCCCGGCGGCGACGTACGTCAGCACGTGCACCGTCTCGAGCAGCGTGCGCGGCCCGTCGGGCACCACGCTGATCACGAGGACCTGAGCGACGAACGCGAGGACGAGCAGCCAGACCGCCCGCAGCTTCACGCGCCCGAGCGCGCCCGGCGTCCCGCCCAGCAGCGCGGCGACCGTGAGGCCGACGACCGTGGCGACCAGGATGATCATGCGGCGGTCACCTGCCGTGCCGGGCACCGCTGGGCGAGGTGGGCCACGAGCGCGGCCGCGGGCATGGGACGGCTGATCGCGTAGCCCTGCACGACGTCCACGCCGAGGTCGCGCACGACCTCCCAGTGGGCGGCCTCCTCGACGCCCTCGGCGACGACCTCGAGGCCGAGGTTGTGGCCGAGCTCGACGATCGTCCGGACGAAGACGAGGTCGCTGGTGACGTCGTGCGGGCCGGTCAGCCCGGAGACGAACGACCGGTCGATCTTGAGCGAGTCGACGTGCAGCTGGCGGAGCTGGGCGAGGCTCGAGTAGCCGGTCCCGAAGTCGTCGACGGCGAGACCGATCCCGGCGGCGCGCAGGCGGCCGAGCACGTCGAGGGCCCGCGCGCCGTTGGGCACGATCGTGCTCTCGGTGACCTCCAGCTGCAGCACCGACGGGTCGTGGCCGCCCTCCGCGAGCAGGGCCAGCACGCGCTCGGGCAGCCCCGGGTCCCCGAGCAGCCGGGGCGAGAGGTTGACCGCGAGCAGGAGCGGCGCGTCGGCGGGCGTCAGCACGGCGAGGTCGCCCAGCGACTTGCGCAGCACGAGCTCGGTGAGCGGAACGATGAGGTCGGTGCTCTCCGCGAGCGGGATGAAGGTCCCGGGCGACACCCAGCCGAGATGCGGGTCGTGCCAGCGCGCGAGCGCCTCGACCGCGACGAGCCGGCCGGTACGGGCGTCGAGCTGCGCCTGGTAGTGCACCTCGACCCGCTCCTCGAGCACGGCCGTGCGCAGGGCGGCCGCGAGCCCGAGGCGCAGCGGGCTGTGCGGATCGAGGTCGGGCTCGTACAGGCACACGCGCGCCCGCTCCTCCTTGGCGCGGTACAGCGCGACGTCCGCCCGCTGCAGCAGGACGTCGGCGTCCCTGCCGGAATCGGGCAGCAGCACCGCGCCCCCGCTGACACGTACGTCCAGCGCGATGTCGGCGAGCAGCAGGTCGCGGTCGAGCGCGGCCTGCAGAGCCGCCTCCAGCCGCGGCAGGTCATCCGCCCCGGCGCCGGGCAGCAGCACGCCGAACTCGTCGCCGCCGAGGCGCGCCAGGCAGAAGGGCAGGTCGAGGTCGTC
Source organism: Actinomycetota bacterium (assembly GCA_030773235.1). Taxonomy (GTDB): domain Bacteria; phylum Actinomycetota; class Actinomycetes; order Mycobacteriales; family SCTD01; genus JALYNK01. The sequence continues at coordinate 1,368 of JALYNK010000361.1, forward strand.
GAGCGCTCCGCGCAGCCGGTCCGCGATCTCGCGCAGGAGCACGTCGCCGGCGCCGTGGCCCAGCGTGTCGTTGATCTGCCGGAAGTGGTCGAGGTCGAGCAGCACCACGAGCGCCCGCGCGTCGGGCTGCACGGTCAGCGCCTGGAGCCGCTCCTGGAACAGCACGCGGTTCGGCAGTCCCGTGAGCCCGTCGTGCGTGGCCTGGTGCTGCCGCGCGGCGGCCATCGTCGCGGCCCGGTGCACGGCGACGACGGGGATGAGCAGCAGCAGCAGCATGACCGGGCTCGCCGGCGCGTTGTACGCGACCACCGGGGCGAGGCTCATGAGGACGCCGGCGCTCGGCGCGTGCCCGACGGCGTCGTCGGCCAGCGTCGCGAGCCAGTCGGCCCCGTCGGCGAGGGCGAGCACCGTGCTGGTGAGCACGCTGTTCACGAGGTAGAAGACGCACGCCCCGAGCAGGCAGGGGACGAGGTCTGCGGTGGCGAACGGCTCCGGCGAGCCGAGGAACGCCCGGTCGGACAGGCCGGCGAACACCGCACGCGCCGCGCACAGCGACAGCGTGGTCTGGCCCAGGTTGAACGCGAGCTTGTGCAGCGGCTTGCCGACGCTCGAGCCGGTCAGCGCCACGGCCTGCACCACGGCTGCCCAGCCGAGCGGCGCGAGGCAGGCGAGCGCCAGGCAGAAGCAGCTCGACACGGTGGAGTCGAGCTGCGCGTCGCTGCGCAGCGGCGTCGGCTTCAGCTCGGCGACGAGGACGACGAGCGCCAGCGCGGCGACGACGAGCGGCGAGACCGTCAGCGCGGTCCAATCGGTGAGGACGAGGACGCCGCCGAGCGCGCCGACCCCGGTGAGGGCGACGACGGCGACGTACAGCGGGAACAGCACGCAGCACCTCCCTCGTACGACCGGCCCCTGTCCCGTCTCGGACGGGGCAGGGGCCGGCCTTAGCGCTGGCGAGGACTAGTCCCGGGTCACCGCCACTTGACGCCGGCCTCGAGCACCGCCACGACGAGCGTGACGGCGGCTGGGGTGGCGACGGCGGCGACGGCGGCCCGGGCGCGACGCGCGAGACGCGCGCGAGCCGGACGTACGACATTTATGACAGCTCCAGGGGGGAGGCGGACGAGACGCAGGAGGTCTCGGCAGCGGCCCGCACCGGCTGTTGGTCCGTACGGCGCAACGCTTCGGGCCCAGACGGGTGATGGCCGGCTCAGCGCCGCCGGCG
>JALYNK010000362.1 GCA_030773235.1 Actinomycetota bacterium
CGCCGCGGGCGACCGCAGGTTGCTCCGGCGGGTGTACGCGCCCGGAGCCGCGGCCGAGAGGGCGGACCTCGCCGCGCTCGACCAGCTGGCGGCGGCGGGCCGGACGGTGACGGGGCTGCGGCACCGGCTGGTGGAGGTCAGGCCTGCCCGGACCCACGCAGAGCGGGCGGAGCTGCGCGTCGTCGACGTGCTGGGGGAGCACGCGCTGCGCGACAGCACCGGCACCCGGGTCGAGACCCGCCCGGGCCGGGACCGCGCGCCGTCGGTCGTGGTGCTGCGGCGCGTCGAGGGCGAGTGGCGGCTGGAGCGGGTGCGCCCGGCCTAGAGGTTGGCGCGCAGTGCCGTCTTCAGGTCGCGGTGCGCAAAGGCGAACCCGCTGCGCTGCAGGACCGTCGGTGCGAGGCGCTGCCCGACGAGGACGCCCTCGTCGGCGAACTCGCCCAGCACGATCCGCAGCACCGCAGCGGGCACGTGCACCGGCGGTGTCGGGCGCCGCACGACCCGGTTGAGCACGCGGGTGAAGTCCGCGTTGGTCACCGGGGCCGGGCCGACGAGGTTGACCGGCCCGGCGACGTCGGCGCCGAGCAGGTGCCGGATCGCCGCGACCTCGTCGTGCAGGCTGATCCACGGCACGTACTGCCGACCGCTGCCCAGCGGTGCCCCGGCGAACGCCTTGGCCGCCCGGGCCTGCTTGCGCAGCGCCCCACCCCGGCCGGACAGCACGATCCCGGTGCGCAGATGAGCCACGCGCACACCGGCCTGCTCCGCGGCAGCGGTGGCCGCCTCCCAGCGCCGGACGAGGTCGGCGAGGAAGCCCTGCCCGCTCGGGCCGGACTCGTCGGTGAGGCGGTCGCCGGTGTCCCCGTAGTAGCCGACGGCGCTGGCGCTGAGCAGCACGCGGTGGCCCGCGCCCTGGCGCTGCGCGTCCGCCAGGGCGCGGGCCACCGCCTCGGTGCCGACGACGCGGCTGCGCAGCACCTCGTCCTTGTAAGCCGCCGTCCACCGCCGGTCGGCGATGCCCGCGCCGGCCAGGTGCACGACGGCGTCGCAGTCGGCCACCGCGTCGGGATCGAGCCGCCCGGCGCCCGGGTCCCACGACCGGTCCTCGGGGCCGTGCGGTGCGCCCCGGACCAGCCGGACGACGTCGGCCCCGTCCGCGCGCAGCGCCTCGACCAGCGCGCTCCCGATCAGGCCCGACGACCCGGTCACCGCGATCTTCATGCGGGCGATCCTGCCGCAGCCCTGTCCATGGCGCAGCAGCAGCGGTGCGGGGCCCGGGCGGGCATGAGTGCGTCCGCCGGCACCTGGCCCGACGGACGCGCGGTCATCGCCCCTGGAACTCCGCGGCGAAGTCGCCCTGCTCGAGACGGGCCTTGAGCGTCTGGAGGAAGCGCCCGACGTCGGCACCGTCCACGATCCGGTGGTCGTAGGTCAGTGCCAGGTAGACCATCGAGCGCACGGCGACGACCTCGCCGAGATCGGGGTGCTCGACGACGACCGGTCGCTTGACGACCTCACCGGTGCCGAGGATCCCGACCTGCGGCTGGTTGATGATCGGCGTGTCGAACAGCGCGCCCCGCGAGCCGGTGTTCGTGATGGTGAAGGTCCCGCCCCCGAGCTCCTCGGGCGTCACCTCGTTGCGGCGCGTCCGCGCGGCGAGGTCGGCGATCTTGCGCGCCATGCCGGCGACGTTGAGGTCGCCCGCGGCGTGCAGCACCGGCACGAGCAGGCCCCGCTCCGTGTCCACCGCGATGCCCAGGTGCTGCGCGTCGTGGTAGGTGACCGTGCCCTGGGCCTGGTCGAGGCTGGCGTTGAGCTGCGGGTGTGCCTTGAGGGCCTCGACGGTCGCGACTGCGAAGAACGGCAGGAAGCTGAGCTTCGCGCCCTCCTGCGCCTCGAAGCCCGACCGCACCGCGTCGCGCAGGCGCGCGATGCGGGTGACGTCGACCTCGACGACCGTGGTGACCTGGGCGCTGGTCTGCAACGACTCGACCATGCGGTCGGCGATCACTCGGCGCAGTCGCGACAGCTCCTCCGTGCGCCCGCGCACGGTCGTCCTCGGCGCGGCCTGCACGGCCTGGCTCACGTACGCCGGCGCGGGTGCGCTCGCGCCCTGAGCCGGCACGGGGATCTGCGCGTCGGGCGCCTGCGCGGGCTGCTCTGCGGCGCCCTGTGTCGGCTGGCCGGACGGAGCCGCCTGGCCGCTCGGGGCCGCCGGAGCCGGCTGGCTCGTCTGAGCGGCGTCCAGGACGTCCTGCTTGCGGATGCGCCCGCCGACGCCCGTGCCCTGCACGGTCGACAGGTCGACGCCCTGGTCGGCGGCCATCTTGCGCACCAGCGGCGTGACGTACGGGACCTCGGCCCCGTTGCCGCCCGCCTGCGGGGCTCCTTGCGCCGGGGGAGCCGCCTGCGGGGCGGCCGGCTGCGGCGCAGCCTGCTGGGGAGCAGCCTGGGGAGCAGCCTGCTGGGCCACCGGCTCCGGGGCGGGTGCGGGAGCGGCCTGCTCCTGCGCCGGCGGCTGCGCGGTCTCCTGCTGCGGGGCGGCCGGCTGCGGCGGAGCCTCAGCGGCGGCCGGCTCCGGCTCGGGC
>JALYNK010000363.1 GCA_030773235.1 Actinomycetota bacterium
CGGCGGGCCGGCGGACGAGCAGCAGCCGCGCCCGGGCGGCGTCGGCGGCGACGGCGAGCGCACGGGCCACCGGCAGCGGCATCCGCAGGCTCGGCACGGACTCCGGTCCCCAGGCGCCGTTGTGCTCGACGACCAGCCAGCGCTCCACACGGCTGGCGGTGGCGGCCATGGTCTCGTCCCGCGCGCGCGAGGCGGTCGAGCACCACAGGTCCATCACCGCAACGCTACGGATCCGGGGGGACCCCCGCTCGTCGGGATCCGCCCCTAGCCGGACGCCGACGCGGTGACGTCCGCCACCGCGATCCCCTCCCGCAGCAGGCGGCGGGCGAGCACGAGCGCGTCGTCGCCGTCCAGCTCCCCGACGGCGAGATCGGCGACGCAGCAGGGCCCGGCGAGGACCACGCGCAGCGCCGGGAGCGTGGACGGTGGCAGCGCCAGGACCCTGCCGGGAACCGTCAGCGTGACCCGATCGCCCTCGTCGAGCCGCACCGGCAGCCCGAAGCGCGGCCGCAACGCGGTCTGCGGGCCGAGCGCGGCGAGCGCGGCGGCGCCGGCGAGGGGCCCGAGGGGCTCGAGCGGCACGGCCCGCAGCAGCCGCCGCTCGACGGCGTCGCGCACCTGCTGCTCCGGCAGCGCGGCGAGCCACTCGGCGGCGCGGGCGAGGAAGGCGGGCAGCTCGTCCAGGGAACCGAGCGGCTGGACCGGCAGCGCGTCGCGGAACGCGGGCTGCTCCGCGGCGAGCTTCGCCACGTCACCGAGCACGTCGTACCAGGTGGTCGTCAGCACGCCGACGGTGAGGTGCACGGAGTGCTCATCGGTGGTGAGCGCCGCGTGCACGTACCCCCGCGGCAGGTACAGGGCGTCGCCCGCCTCGAGCTCCACGTCCAGCAGGGGCTCGGCGCCGTCGCGGACGAGGTGCGCTCCGGACTGCGGCTGGCTGGGCAGCGGCAGCCGCACCACGGGCTCGTGGACGATCCAGCGCTTGCGCCCGCTGATCTGCAGCACGAAGACGTCGTGGGTGTCGTGGTGGAAGTCGAAGCCCTGCGCGTCGCCGGCGGGCGTCACGTACGCGTTGCACTGGGTCGCGTGCCCGAGCTCCGCGGCGAGCCGGCGGCAGAAGCGCTCGACGGGCGGGTGGCTGCGGTGCAGCGACTGCAGCACGAGGGTCGCGCCCCCGTCGTACTGCTCGCGGAGCCGGTCCGGGTCGACGACGTCGCCGATGCGCCGGCTGCCTGCGGTCACCGTGCGCACCGGCAGGGGCAGGCCGCTGCCCTCCCGCACCGTCCGGAAGAACGGGGTGCGCAGCGCCCGGCCGGTGACCATCTCGTCGACGTCGGCGACGGTGAGCAGGTCGTCGAAGCCGCGCGGGAGCTCCTTGCCCCGGCTCAGCAGAGGGGTGCGCGACCAGTGCTCGGCGGCGAAGGTCGCGGCGTCGGTACGGGTGCAGCGGGCGAGCGCGCCCGTCGGGTCGGCCACGGAGCTCCTCGGGGCAGGGCGGTCGGCAGCGGACGGTCGGCTGCGGGCGGGCGGCGCTGTGACCCCCCACGCGCGACCGCCGGCGGTCCGGCTCCCGGCGGTCGGCGCGCGGGGTCAGGGGGAGGGAGAGGGGCCCGTCAGCGGTCGCCGCCGTCGGCGTCGCCGCCGCTGGAGCTGTCGAAGCCGGCCGGGTCGGAGCCCGTGGGGTCGGCCTGGCGCTCGTTGCTGTCGCCGCCGTCCGCGTCCCCGCCGCTGGAGGTGTCGACGCCGCCCGGGTCGGAGCCGGCCGGGTCGACCTGGCGCTCGTTGCTGTCGCCCTGGTCGGCGTCACCGCCGCTGGAGGTGTCGACGCCGCTGGGGTCGGAGCCGGAGGGGTCGACCTGGCGCTCGTTGGTGTCGCCCTGGTCGGCATCGCCGCCCGGTGCGCTGGCCGTGGGGCTGGTCGTCATGTCCTCGTCGCGCAGGGTCACGCTGTCTCCTCCCATCCGCCGCGGGCGGGTTCCCGCGGCGCGCGGCCCCTTCCCCGCGCCGGGCCGGGCAAGCGCACGCCGGTCGGGTCGCGCTCCGCCGAGCGGCCGGCGCGACTACCCGATCGTTGCCATACCGAAACCGCGAGGAGCAGCCCGCGCCCCCCGGGACGGACCGGGGAGCCCTACAGTCCGGCTCACCAGCGGCCCTGACCGGCCGGCGAGCGCTCGCCCGTCCAGAAGACGGGGCCGGTGCACGGGTGGTGGAGGGGCACGCGCATGACCGCACCGCTCGACGTCACCGCAGCGGCGACGACGGCGTCGCCCGAGGCCGTCGCCATCGCGGGTGGCACGCGCATCGAGGGCCGGTCGCTCGGTCAGATCGCCTGGCTGCGCCTGCGCCGCGACCGCTTCGCGATGGCCGGCGGGATCGTCGTGGTCGTGCTCGTCCTGTTCGCCGTCTTCGCACCCGTGCTGGTGCGGCTGTTCGGCTCGCCGCCGAACGAGTTCCACACCAACCTCATCGACCCGGTCTTCAGCTCGCCGAAGGGCCGGTTCGGCGGCATCAGCCGCGAGCACCCGCTCGGCGTCGAGCCCGTCAACGGCCGTGACGTGTTCAGCCGAATCCTGTACGGCGCG
>JALYNK010000364.1 GCA_030773235.1 Actinomycetota bacterium
TGACCAGCACGGGCACCGTGCCGCCCGGCGACTCGTACAGCGGCGCGACGACCTGCATCCGTGGTGTCGTCGTCTCGACGGCTTGGGCGGGCTGCGCGGCTACCGTCGCGAGCGCTCCGGCCGTCAGCGCGACGGCGAGCACGGCGGGCAGAGCGCGGACGCGCGGCACGGGGACCTCAGAGGGCAGCAGGCGGACGACCGGGTCGAGCCGGCACGGTCCGACCCCCCGCCTCATCGGCGTCGCGGAGGGCTCTGCTTGAGTCCGCGCGGTCGCCCGGCGGCCGCCGCGGCCTGACAGGTTGCTGCCCATTACTTTGCGCCCCGCCTGCTCCTCGCGTTGCTTAAAGTCCTGGGTTCGTGACCCTCCCCGCGCGCCGTCCCGGGCTCGCCCCGCCGGCGCTCACCGGGCTCACCGCAGCAGCGGCCCTGGTGCTCACGTCGGCCGTGGCGTTCCTGCCGTTCCTGCGCTTCGCGTACCGCGCGCCCGTGCTGCACGTGGTCCTGGAGACCGCCGAGGGCATGGTCGCGCTGTTCGTCGCGTACCTCCTGTACGGGCGCTTCCGGCGCACCGGGCGGGTGCGGTCGCTGCTGGTGATGTGCGCGCTCGTGGTGGTCGCGCTCGCCAACCTGGGACTGCAGGCCCTGCCGCAGGCCCTGTTCGCCACGGGCGACCCGACGCCGTGGGCGCCGCTCGCCGTCCGCACGCTGGGCGTAAGCCTGCTGACCGCCGCGGCCCTGACGCCACCGTCCGTGCGCGCGGGGGTGGTCGCCGCCCGCACCGCCGTGCTCGCGTGCGCCGGGGCCGTGCTCGTGCTCGGCGTGGCCGGGATCGTGCTCGGCCCGCAGCTGCCGGCCGCCGTCGACCCCACTCTCGACCCGACGACCGCGACGTCACCGGTGGTGGCGGGCCACCCCGCCCTGCTCGGCGCGCAGGTGCTCACCGGGCTGCTGTACGCGGTGTCGTCCGTCGCCTTCACGCGGCAGGCGGCGCGGGAGTCCGACGAGCTGCAGCGCTGGATCGGGGCGGGCTGCGCGCTGGCGGCGGTCGCCCGGATCAACTACCTGCTGTTCCCGAGCCTGTACAGCGACTACGTCTACACCGGCGACCTGCTGCGGCTCGGCTTCTACATGTTCCTGCTGATCGGTGCGATGCGCGAGGTGCAGTCGTACTGGGCGTCGCAGTCGTTCGCCGCGGTGCTCGATGACCGTCGGCGCTTAGCCCGCGACCTGCACGACGGGCTCACCCAGGAGCTGACGTACATCTGGTCGCAGTCGCAGCTGCTCGCCAAGCGGCCGGGCGACGCCGAGCTGGTCGACCGCATCAACGGTGCGTCGGCGCGGGCGCTCGACGAGGCGCGCACGGCGATCGCGGCGCTGACCCGTACCAGCACCGGCTCGTTCGCCACCGTGCTCCGCGAGTCGGTGGATGGTCTCGCCGGGCGGTACGGCGCGCGTGCCGACGTGCAGGCCGACGACTCGGTCGAGCTCACGCCGGAGCAGGGGGACGCGGTGCTGCGCATCGTCGCCGAGGCGTTCCGCAACGCCCTGCGGCACGGCGCTGCCAACCAGGTGCAGGTGCGCGTCACCTGCCCCCCGCTGACGCTCGTCGTGAAGGACGACGGGACCGGTTTCGAACCCGCTGCCCCTTCTCGCACGAACAGTGGAGGTGGCTTCGGACTCACGAGCATGCGCGAGCGTGCCGAGGGCCTGGGAGCGGAGTTCGGGCTGCGCTCGGCGCCGGGCGAGGGCACGACGGTGGAGGTGAGGTGGCCATGAACGACGAGGGCCTGCGGGTCGTCATCGCCGACGACCACGCTCCGACCCGCTTCGGCGTGCGCGCAGCGCTGGAGTCCGCCGGCTGGCAGGTGGTCGGCGAGGCGCCGAGCGCCGACAAGGCGGTGACGCTCGCCAAGGAGACGCGCCCCGACGTCGCCGTGCTCGACATCCACATGCCGGGCAACGGGATCAAAGCCGCCGCAGAGATCACGCGGGCGCTGCCCGACTGCTCCGTGGTCATGCTGACTGCGTCCCGCGACGACGAGGACCTCTTCAACGCGCTGCGCGTCGGCGCCTCGGGCTACCTGCTCAAGGACATGGACCCCGACCGGCTCCCCAACGCCCTGCAGGGAGTGCTGGCCGGCGAGGCCGCGCTGCCGCGCGAGCTGGTGGCGCGGGTGCTGGAGGAGTTCCGCGGCCGGCCCAAGCGGCGGCTGCTGCCGGGCGGCAAGGCCGCGACGCGGCTGACCAGTCGCGAGGTCGAGGTCTTCGAGCTGCTGGGGCAGGGCCTGACCACCGAGCAGGTCGCGACGAAGCTGTTCGTCTCGCCCGTGACGGTCCGAGGGTACGTGTCGGCCGGGCTCAAGAAGCTGCGGGTCAAGAGCCGCGCCGAGGCGTTGAAGATCTTGGAGATGGGCTAGTCATTGCGGACGGCGCCGGCTGTCCGATTGTCGGACGGCGGTCGGGCCAGCGCGGGCTCCTGCAGCGCCCGGATGCCCGGCTCGCACCGCCGGACGCCCCTGCAGCCTGCTCCAGCTGTCGCCCGACGCTCTCCAGCGGGGCTGTTGCGGCCGTTGGGAGAGC
>JALYNK010000365.1 GCA_030773235.1 Actinomycetota bacterium
GGCTCGGGCTGATCAGGAGCACCGACGCGGCGGAGACCTGGCAGAGCGTGTCGCTGGGCGGCGAGGTCGACTTCCACGCCCTGCACGCTGCGCACGGCCGCATCTACGGCTGGGACGCCGGCAGCGGCCGGCTGATGGTCTCCGCCGACCAGGGCCGTACCTGGGAGACCCGCAGCACGCTCGGGCTGCGGGACTTCGCGGTCAGCCCGCGCAACGCCGAGGAGCTGCTGGCCACCACCGAGCGCGGCCTCGTACGCAGCACCGACGGCGGCCGCACCTGGAGCGCGGTGCCCGGGGCACCGGTGCTCGCGGTGCTGTCCTGGCCGCGCGCGGACGCGCTCTACGGCGTGGCCCCGAACGACACCGTGCGGCACTCGGCCGACGGCGCGGCCAGCTGGACGCAGCGGGGCAGCGCCGGCGGGGCGCCCGAGGCGCTCGCTGTCGACGACCGCGGCGGCACGCAGACCCTGTACGTGGCGGTCCGCGACCGCGGCGTGCTCGCCAGCCGCGACGGCGGCACGTCGTTCACCACCCGGTACGCCGAGTAGCCCCCGCCCGACGCAGCCCCCTGGCCGGCGCCAGCGCCGTTCTCGCCGCCTGATCTGCCTGATCCGCCTGATCCGCCTGACCCTCAAGGAGCAACGCGTGCCGATGGACCCGATGGCCCCGCACGCCGCCGGGATGACGCTGCCCGGCTGGCTGACCCCGCTCGCCTGGCTGTTCGTCGTCCTGGCCGCACTCGCCGCGCTCGCCGTGGCCGTCGACATCTACGCCCGCGGGCACCGCCAGCGGGTCCGCGCGATGGAGGCGGTGTGGGTGCTCAGCGCGCTGTGGCTCGGCCCGCTGACCCTGCCGCTCTACACCCGGCTCGGCCGACCGCACAGCACCACCAGCCCGCAGCCGGCCGGCGCGACCGGCAGCCTGCCCGGCGCGGCCGCCCGCGGCGGGCTGCCCGGCGGCGCCGCGTCGCTGATCGCGCACGTTCTCGGCGTGCCGCTGGTGCTGGCGACCGGACTGACCGTCGCCGGGCTGGACCTCTACGCGATGATCCTGGTGATCGCGGTGCTGGCGATCGCGCTGCTGTTCGTCTTCGAGTTCTCCGTCCGGTCCCCCCGCGACCGCGCGCGCGCGGGAGCGGCGCTGCTCGTCGCGGCGGTGACCGTGCTGGCGTTCGACGTCGGCATGGGCGGCTGGATGCTGCTGCTGCACGTCAACGAGCTGATGCCGGCGCCGGGCGAGGTCACCTTCCTGTTCCTCATGCAGATCGGCATCGCGCTGGGCTTTCTCACCGGCTACCCCGCGGTCGCGCTGCTGCTCAAGCGCGGCAGCAAGCCCGCCGTCTGACCCCGCAGCACGCAGGACCGGACGGCCGGCTGCCGCACGTGGCCGGTCTGCACGGCCCGGGCGCCGCCCGGCTGCTGCTCGGCCAGGTCGTGGGCTGCCTCGTCGCGCAGGCCGTAGCGACGGCCTGCAGGACGCGGCGGCGCGGGGCGCCGACGCGGTCTGAGCCGGCTCAGGAACGCGGCTCCCGCACTGGGCCTGCCTTCAGCGGTCGACGCCGAGCAGGCGGAGGGCGGCGGTGACCGCGGCGGCCACGACGACGACGAGCAGGACCGGAGCCCGCCGCCACGCAAGGAGGGCCGCCACGGCGACTCCCGCCGTGTCCGCGCCCACGTGCAGGCGGGACCCGTCGGCGAGCGCGTTGGTGACGACGAGCGCCGTGAGCAGTGCGCTGGCCAGGAGCACGACCACGCGGGTCACGGGTGCCGGCAGCTCGCGCGCGCCGACCGCCGCGGGGCCGAGGCCCTTGGCGGCGAAGGTCACCAGCGCGCACAGGGCGACGACCCACCACACCGTCGCGGAGGTCACCGTCGCGGAGGCCACCGCCGCGGAGGCCACCGCCGCGGAGGTCACGGCGCCCGCTCCGGCCGCAGACCGAGCAGCGCTGCTGCACCCGCCACCAGGACGGGCACGCCGGGCGGCGCCACGGGGACGAGCGCCAGGGCCGTGACGGCGGCGAGCACGGCCACGAGCAGCCGGCGCCGGTCGCGCAGCTCGCCGAGGAGCAGCACGAGGAAGAAGGTCGGGAAGACCGCGTCGAGGCCGAGCGCCCGCGCGTCGAGCCCGGGTACGAGGACGCCGACCGCGGTGCCGGCGACCCAGGCGGCGTACTGCACGCCGGAGTGCCCGAACAGGTAGGTGCGGTCGAACGTGCCGTCGCCGCGGGACGCCATCGTCCAGGACGAGTCGACGACCGGCTGCCCCTCCAGCGCCCGCCGGGCGCGCCCGCCGCGCAGCGACGGCCCGATCGCGAAGCCCATCGGGACGAAGCGGCTGTTCATGAGCGCGGCCGCACCGACCGCGGCGCCGACGCCGCCCCCGGCGGCGAGGATCCCGACCGCGGCGAACTGCGCCGACCCGGCGAAGACGACGGCGGACATCACCACCGTGGCGAGCGGCGGGATGCCGGCGGCGGCCGCGACCACGCCGAACGACAGGGCCAGGACGAACGACGCCCCGGCGTACGGCCGGCCGTCGCGCGCGCCGTCCCGCAGGGTGCGTCCCTCGGG
>JALYNK010000366.1 GCA_030773235.1 Actinomycetota bacterium
ATCTTCGCGGGCTTCCGCACCGCCGTCGACGAGGGGTGACCTCGCCGCATGTGCCGGCACGTCGCGCATCTCGGCCGCCCGGTGTCGCTGTCCGAGCTGCTCCTGGAGCCGCCCTGCGGCCTGGTGCGCCAGTCCTGGGCGCCCCGCCGGCAGCGGCACGGCACCGTCAACGCCGACGGGTTCGGCGTGGGCTGGTACGCGCCGACGCGGCGCACCCCCGCCCGCTACCGCCGCACCACGCCCATGTGGGCCGACGCGTCTTTGGCGTCCTTCGCCCCGGTGGTCTGGAGCACCTGCGTGCTGGCCGCGGTCCGCTCAGCGACCCCGGGCACGCCCTACGACGAGAGCGCCTGCGCGCCGTTCCTGCTCGGCGACGTGCTGCTGTCGCACAACGGGGCGGTGCCGGACGTCGCCGCCGCGCTGGGCCGGCTGGTGCCGTCCTCGGCGCTCGCGGCGGTCGGGTCGACGGTCGACAGCGCGTTCGTCGCCGCGCTCGTGGGTGCCCGCCTGGCCGCCGGCGATCCGCTCGGCACCGCCCTCGCAGTGACGGTGCGCCTCGTGGCCGCCCGCGCGCCCACGGCCCGGCTGAACCTGCTCGCCACCGACGGCCGCACGATCGCCGCGACCACGTGGGGCGACTCGCTGGTCGTGTGCATCGCGAGCGGCGGGGTGCAGGTCGCCAGCGAGCCGAGCGACGACGGCCCGGGCTGGCAGGACGTCCCCGACCGGCGACTGGTGACCGCCACCGCCGAGTCCCTGGATCTGGAGGAGCTGTGACGACCACCCTGGAGCGCCACCTCGCGCCGGGCGACGCGCGCGAGGCGCTGCTCGCCGACGTGCGGGCCGGGCTCACCGGCCGCCCCAAGACGCTGCCGCCGAAGTGGTTCTACGACGCCCGGGGGTCCCAGCTCTTCGACGAGATCACCCGGCTGCCGGAGTACTACCCGACGCGGTGCGAGCGCGCGGTCCTGGCCGCCCGCGCCGCCGAGATCGCCCAGGTGTCCGGGGCCGACACCCTCGTCGAGCTCGGGAGCGGGACGTCGGAGAAGACCCGGCTGCTGCTCACGGCCCTGCGCGACGCGGGGACGCTGACCCGCTTCGTGCCCTTCGACGTCGACGAGTCGGTGCTGGCGCAGTCCGCTCCCGACGTGGCGGCCGAGTACCCCGGGATCGCGGTGCACGCCGTGCTCGGCGACTTCGAGCGCCACCTCGAGCTGCTGCCGCGCGGCGGCCGGCGCCTGGTCGCCTTCCTCGGCGGCACGATCGGCAACCTGCTGCCCGCCGAGCGCGCGCGCTTCCTCGCCGCCCTCGCCGCGACGCTCGAGCCCGGCGACGCGCTGCTGCTCGGCACCGACCTGGTCAAGGACGCTGCCCGCCTCGTTCCCGCGTACGACGACGCGGCGGGCGTGACGGCCGAGTTCAACCGCAACGTGCTGCGCGTGCTCAACCGCGAGCTCGGCGCCGACTTCGACCTCGAGGCGTACGCGCACCGAGCCCTGTGGGTCCCGGAGCAGGCCTGGATCGAGATGCGCCTGGAGTCCCTGCGCGACCAGGTGGTCTCCATCCCCGCGCTCGGGCTCACCGTGCCGTTCGCCGCCGGTGAGCAGCTGCGCACCGAGGTGAGCGCCAAGTTCACCGAGCCGCGGGTCCGCGAAGAGCTCGCGGACGCCGGGTTCGCCGTGCAGCGCTGGTGGACCTGTCCGGCCGGCGACTTCGGCGTCTCGCTGAGCAGGCGCACCTGACCGCGCACACACCGGACCCGGTGGCCGCCTGGGTCGCCGCACGGTTGCCCTGCGACGTCGTCCACCTCGACGCCGCCGCGTGCGGGCGCCCGTCCACGGCGGTCCTGGACGCGGAGGTCGCGCACCTGCGCGCCGAGGCGGCCCGCGGGGGCTACGTCGCCGAGGCGGTCGCCACGGAGCGGGTGGACGACGCCCGGGCCCGGCTCGGCGGGCTGCTCGGGCTCGGCGGACCGGACGTCGCCCTCACCGACGGTGCGGGGGCGGCGTTCGCCGCGCTGCTCGCCGCCGAGCCGCTCCCGCGCGGCGCCCGGGTCGGCACCGTCGCGGGGGAGTACGGCGGCAACGCGCTCGTGCTGAGCCGGCTCGCGGACGAGCGCGGCTGGACCCTCGTGCCGCTGCCGGTCGACGCGCTCGGGCGGGTCGTCGACGTGCCCCGCGGCCTCGACCTCGTGACCTTCCCGCACGTGCTCAGCCAGCGGGGCGTCGTGCAGCCCGTCGCCGACGTGCTGGCGACCGGCGTGCCGCTCGTCCTCGACGTGGCCCAGTCGCTCGGCCAGACGCCGGTGCCGCCGGGCTGCGCGGCGTACGTGGGCACGTCCCGCAAGTGGCTCTGCGGCCCGCGCGGGGTCGGCTTCCTGGCCGTCGCCCCCGACCACGCTCCCGCGCTGCGCCGACCGCCCACGCTGACCCCGCACGACGGCGTCCCCGCGTTCGACACCCACGAGGCGCACGTCGCCGGCCGGGTGGGCCTCGCGGTCGCGGCGCGCGAGTGGCACCCGGAGCTCGCCGAGCGCGCCCGCGGCCTGGCGCGGTACGCC
>JALYNK010000367.1 GCA_030773235.1 Actinomycetota bacterium
CTCGACGACGTCTTCAGCTACGCCGTCGGGCTGACGCTCGTGGTGCTCGGCGGGCTGGTGCTCTTCCAGCTCGGCCGCGACCGGGGCGACTACCGCTACCGCGGGCGCGTCGCGCTGGTGGTCGGCGTGCTGCGGCGCGGCTGGGCGCGTGCGCGGCGCCGCGAGCTGCCCCCGGGCGACCTGAGCGACGTCGACCGGCGCGGCGCGTTCCTCGTCGGGCTGCTGCACGGCACCGGCGCGGAGACGCCGACGCAGGTCGTGCTGTTCGCCAGCGCCGGCGCGTCGGGCTCGCGGACCGCGGCGGCCGTCATCCTCGTCGCGTTCGTCGCGGGGCTCGTCGTCGCCGACCTCGCCATCGCGTTCGCCTGGCTGTCCGGGCTGGTCGGCGCCCGCCGGGCGCCCCGCGTGCACATCACGCTCGGGCTGGTGACCGGCCTCGCCTCGCTCGTGCTCGGCGGGCTCATCCTCACCGGCCACAGCGAGGTCGTGCCGCCGCTGACCGGGTGACCGACGACCTGGGCAGGCCGGTCGCCGTGCCGGCGCGGGTCCGGCGGGTCGTCTCGCTCGTCCCGTCGCTCACCGAGGCGGTGGCGGTCACCGCACCGGGCCTGCTCGTCGGCGCCACCGACTGGTGCACGCACCCGGCGGACCTCGACGTCGTCCGGGTCCGCGGCACGAAGAACCCCGACGTCGCCGCCGTCCTGGCGCTGGGTCCCGATCTCGTCCTCGCCAACGCCGAGGAGAACCGGGAACCCGACCTCGACGCGCTGCGCGCCGCGGGACTCGCGGTCTGGACGACGTTCCCGCGCACCGTGCCGGAGGCGCTCGGCTCGCTGCAGCGCATGCTCCTCGCCTGCGGGCTGGACGAGCCCGGGTGGCTGCGGCAGGCCGCCGGGGTGTGGGCGCAGCCGTGCGAGGGGCCCCGCCGCCGCGCGCTGGTACCGGTCTGGCGGCGGCCCTGGACGGCGGTCGGCAGCGGCACGTTCGCCGGCGACGTGCTCGCCCGGCTCGGCGTCGACAACGTCCTCGCCGACGCGCCCGACCGCTACCCGCGCTTCAGCCCGCCCGGCCCGGACGTCGACCTCGTCGTCCTGCCCGACGAGCCGTACGCCTTCTCGCCGACCGACGGTCCGGAGGCGTTCCCCGGCACTCCCGCCGCGTGCGTGAGCGGGCGGCACCTGACGTGGTACGGCCCGTCGCTCGTCGAGGCGCGCGACGTGCTGGCGCGGCAGCTGGCCGGGTGAGGCGGTGCGTCAGCCCCCGTCCAGTAGGCGTGCCCAGACCACCTTGCCGTCGCCCCGGTCGGCGACGCCCCACGACTCCGCCAACGCCTCCACGATCGCCAGCCCGCGCCCCCCGAGGGCCTCGGTACCGGCGTCGCGCACCGCGGGGTGGCGGGTCGAGCCGTCGCTCACGCAGACGCGGACGGCGCCGGTGGCGGGCTCGTGGCTGAGCACGAGCCGCGTCGGCGTGCCGGTGTGCGTGACGGCATTGGTGACCAGCTCGCTGGTGACGAGCTGCGCGGCGTCCGACAGCTCGTCGACGCCCCAGGCCCGCAGCCGCTCGCACACGAACCGGCGGGCGCGCTGCACGGACGCGAGGTCCGGAGGCAGCGCGAGCTCGCTCTCCTCCCGCTGCTCGAGCGGTCCGGCGTAGTCGAGGACCAGCAGGGCGGCGTCGTCGGTGAGCCGGTGCGGGATGCCCGCGAGCACGGCGTCGGCGACGCGCTCGCAGCCGACCTCCCCGACGGGTGCGCGCTGCAGCGCGGCACGCACCGCGGCGAGCCCGCGCTGCTCGCGGTCGCCGGCCGACTCGACCACCCCGTCGGTGTAGAGCACGACCCGGGCGGGCCCGGCCAGCCGGACCGTCGCGGTCTCGTACGTGCTGCCCTCCAGGATGCCGAGGGGCACGCCGACCGGCAGGTCGGGCTCGCTCACCCGTCCGCCGCCGGTGGCGAGCAGCGGCGGCGGGTGCCCCGCAGTGGCGGCGACGAGCGTCCCGGTGCCCTGGTCCAGCCGGACCAGGCAGCAGGTCGCGAACAGCTCGACATGCATCTGCACGAGCAGAGCGTTCGTCCGGGCGAGCGCCGTGGCGACGTCGTGCCCCTCGGTGAGGTACGCGCGCACCGCCGTGCGCAGCTGTCCCATGAGCCCGGCGGCCGTGGTGCTGTGCCCCTGCACGTCGCCGATGACCACGGTCACGGTGCCGTCCTCGAGCGCCACGACGTCGTACCAGTCGCCGCCTACCTCGGAGCCGGACAGCGCCGGCTGGTACCGCACGGCGACCCGGACGCGGGGCAGCTCCGGCAGCCGCCGGGGGAGCAGGCCGTGCTGCAGTCCCCGGGCCAGATCGGTCAGCGCCTCCACGGAGGCGCTGAGCTCGGACCGGGCGGCCCGCTCGGCCTCGTGCAGGTACGCGCGCTCCAGCGCCTGGCCCAGCTGCCCGGCGACCGCCGCCAGCAGGTCGCGCACCTCGTCGTCGACGGCCCCGGGCTCCGCCCAGGTGGTGGACAGCGCCGAGCGCCTGCCGCTGCGAGCCGAGCACCGGGACGGCGAGCAC
>JALYNK010000368.1 GCA_030773235.1 Actinomycetota bacterium
GGCCAGGAGCGCCTCGGGCAGCAGGTCGGGCGCCCCGGCGACCACCGCGACGCCGGCGACCGCGGCCGGCAGGGCGACCATCCCGCCGAGCAGCCCGCGCCGCATGTCGCCGAGGTCCACGACGAGCCGGACGCGGGTGCCCTGCGCGGCGGGCGCGATGCAGGCGCGGACGCGGCTCACGCCCTGCAGGCGGAGAGCCCCCTGCACGTCGACGGCGCGCCGGGCGCCGGCGAGGACGCCGCGCCGCGGCACCCACTCGCTCTCCGGGCCCCGGGTGCGCCGCCGCTCGAACCACTGCGACCGCAGCCACGCGTCGACCTGCTCGCCGGCCCCGTCCACGGACAGCGCGACGCGGCCCTCCGCCGCCGCGGTCGCCAGCAGCCCGGCGAAGCGGTCGGGGCTCAGCTCGGGCAGCGGATCGAGCACGCCGGCCCGCCACTCCTGCACGGCCTGCTCGACGGCGGTCTCGGACAGCCCCACCTCACGTGCGGCGTCGCGCACGACCCGCTCGTCCATCGCGTCGACGTGCTGCAGCGGCGTCGTGTCCAGCTCGGCGGCCCGGCGCAGGACGGCCGCTGCGTCCTCCGGGGACAGCGCGGAACTCACACCACGAGCGTACGGCCGTGCGGAGCGTCAGAACCAGCGTTCGAGGACCTGCGCGACGCCGTCCTCGTCGTTGCTCGCGGTGACCTCGTCGGCGGCCGCCAGCACCTCGGGGTGCGCGTTGGCGACGGCGATCCCGTGCCCGGCCCAGGCGAGCATCGGCAGGTCGTTCGGCATGTCGCCGAACGCCACGACCTCCTCCTGGGCCACGCCGTGCTGGGCGGCCAGCGCCGCCAGGCCGCTCGCCTTGCTGATGCCGGCGGCGCTCATCTCGAGCAGCCCGTCGTTGCTGCTGTGGGTGAGCGTCGCCCGCTCGCCGACGACCGCGCGCGCCCGGGCGAGCAGCTCGTCGCTGTCCATGCCCTCCGCCCGGGCCAGCAGCTTGACGACCCCGCCGTCGAGCAGCTCCTCCAGCGGCTGCGCGCGGGGCGCCTCGTACCGCGGGCGGTAGCCGGACTCGTGCGCGAAACCGAGGTCGGGCCGCTCGACGCCGAAGGCGATGTCGGGCAGCTCCTCGCGCAGGGCCGCGACCACCTCGGCGGCCGCGGTCGCCTCGATGAGCGAGCTCTGCACCACCCGCTCGGTGTGCAGGTCGTAGACGAGCGCGCCGTTGGCGCACACGGCCAGGCCGCGGTGGTGGGTCTGGCGGCTCACCTCGGCCATCCACCGCGGCGGCCGGCCGGTGACCATGACGAACACGGCACCGGCCTGCTCGACCCGGCGCAGCACGTCGGCCGTGCGCCCGGCGACCGTGCCGTCGCTGCGCAGCAGCGTGCCGTCGAGGTCGGAGGCGACGAGGCGGGGCGGTCCCGGGAGCGGCACTCCCGTCTCCTCCCCGCCCGGAGCCGCGGCCAGACGTGAGCGGCGTCGCCTCCGCGCGGGGCGGCCGCTCTCGTGCGGGTCGCGCGCTACGCCGCGCCCAGCACCTCGCGGCCGCCGAGGAACGGGCGCAGCGCGGCCGGCACGCGCACCGTCCCGTCGGCGCGCTGGTGGACCTCGAGCAGCACCGCGATGGTGCGGCCGACGGCGCACAGCGTGCCGTTGAGCGTGGCGACCGGACCGGGACCGCGGCCGCCGAGGTCGCGCCCGCGCACCTGCAGGCGGCGCGCCTGGTAGGTCGTGCAGTTCGAGGTGCTGGTCAGCTCGAGGTAGCGCCGCTGCGAGGGCAGCCACGCCTCGCAGTCGTACTTGCGCGCCGCGCTGCTGCCGAGGTCACCGGCCGCCACGTCGATCACTCGGTACGGCAGCTCGAGCGCGTCGAGGAACGCCCGCTCGTGCGCCAGGAGGCGCTGGTGCTCCTCGCCCGCGTCGGCCGGGTCGACGTACGCGAACATCTCGACCTTGTCGAACTGGTGCACCCGGATGATCCCGCGGGTGTCCTTGCCGTACGACCCCGCCTCGCGGCGGAAGCAGGGGCTGAAGCCGGCGTAGCGCTGCGGCAGGCCGTCCAGCACCTCGCCGGCGTGGAACGCCGCGAGGGGCACCTCGCTGGTCCCGACGAGGTAGAGGTCGTCGGCCTCGAGGCGGTAGACCTCGGCCGCGTGCGCGCCGAGGAAGCCGGTGCCCTCCATGGCCTCGGGCTTGACGAGCACCGGCGGCACGACCGGCAGGAAGCCCGCCTCGACCGCCCGGCTGAGAGCCAGGTTGACGAGCGCGAGCTCGAGCAGCGCGGCCTCGCCGACGAGGAACGCGAACCGCGCTCCGCTCACCTTCGCGCCCCGGTCGGTGTCGATCGCGGGCAGCCCGGGCCGCCCGATCGCGGCGGCCACGTAGAGGTGGTCGCGCACCGGGAAGTCGTACGCCGGCCGCTCGCCGACCTCCTCCACCACGACGAAGTCGTCCTCACCGCCGGGCGGCACGCCGTCCTCGACGAGGTTGGGGAAGCCGAGGTGCAGTGCCCGCAGCGCCTGCTCCGCCTCGGCCTGCGCGGCCTCGGCCTGCTTGACCT
>JALYNK010000369.1 GCA_030773235.1 Actinomycetota bacterium
GCGGCTGGCGCGCCGGCAGGCCGTGCCGGTGCTGCCCGGCCGCGACGCGTGGCTGCCCTGGTGCTCCCCCGACCCCCGAGCCGTCCTCGTGCCCGGGATGCTCTCCGTCCCGCGCTCGCTGCGCCGCCGGCTGCGCACCTGCGGCTGGCGGACGACGGTCGACACCGCCTTTCCCGAGGTGGTGGCGGGCTGCGCCGACCGCTCGGAGACCTGGATCACGGGGCGCATGCAGCAGGCGTACGCCGAGCTGCACGCCACCGGCGGCGCCAGCAGCCTCGAGGTCTGGGACGGCGACCGGCTGGTCGGCGGCCTGTACGGCGTGCGCACCGGCGCGGTCTTCAGCGGTGAGTCGATGTTCTCCCGCACGTCGGACGCCTCCAAGGTCGCGCTCGTCGACCTCGTCGACCGGCTGCGGGAGGGCGGCTTCGCGCTGCTCGACACGCAGCAGGCGAGCGAGCACCTGGCCCGGCTCGGGCAGGCGGTCGTCTCCCGCCGGGAGTACGTCCGCGCGGTGCACCTGCTGCGCGACCTGCCCGCTGAGCTGCCGCTCGGCGAGCGCCTGGTGGACCGCCTGGCCGGGTAGCGGTCAGGCCGCCTGCGCGAGCGCGACGACGGGCGGCGGAGCGGCCCGCTCGGCGCCCGGCTCGGGCTGGCAGGTCGGGCACCAGAACAGGTTGCGCTGCTGCATCACCCGGGTGCGCACCTCGGCGCCGCAGCGGCGGCAGGGCAGCCCGTGCCGGCGGTACACGTAGTGGGCGTCGGTCAGGCGGGCCGTGCCGGAGCGGCGGTCGCGGTCCTCCCGCTCGGTGGTGACGATCCGGCCCTGCCGGACGCCGGCGCGCAGCAGGACGCGCAGGTCCTCCCACAGCGAGTCCCACACAGGGCGGGCGACGGCCCTGCCCGGCAGGTACGGCCAGAGCCCGGAGCGGTAGAGGACCTCGGCGCGGTAGACGTTGCCGACGCCGGCGAGCACCTGCTGGTCCATGAGCAGCTCGCCGACCGGCCGCCGGCTGCGCGACAGCCGCGCCCAGGCGAGGTCCGGGTCGGCGTCGCGGCGCAGCGGGTCGGGCCCCAGCCGGGCCAGGACGCGGTCCCGGTCGGGCGGCGTGACCACCTCGCACGCGGTCGGTCCGCGCAGGTCGAGCCACGCCGGCCCGGCGGTCATCCGCAGCCGCAGCGCGCCCCGCGGCTCGGGCGGCGGCCCGAAGCCGCTCTGCCACTTGCCGTACAGACCGAGGTGGACGTGCAGGAGCAGGTCGCCGGCGAACGCGTAGAAGAGGTGCTTGCCGTACGGCTCGATGTCCTCCACCAGGCGGCCGGTGAGCAGCTCCGCGCCGGTCGCGAACCGGCCCTGCGGGCTGGCGAGCGAGACCGGTCGGCCGACGAGCAGCGGGCGGTGGTCACGCGCCAGCCGGTGGATGGTGTGCCCCTCAGGCACCGGCGGACCTCACCCCGCGATGGTGTCCGAAGGCAGCGGCGGCAGCACGCCGGAGCGCTCGTAGTCGGTCAGCATCGCGATCCGCCGGCTGTGCCGGGGCTCCCCCGAGTACGGCGTGGCGAGGAACGTCTCGACGAACCCCAGCGCCTCGGCCTCGCGGTGCATGCGGGCGCCCAGGCTGACGACGTTGGCGTCGTTGTGCTCGCGGGCGAGCCGGGCGGTCTCGTCGCTCCACGCCAGCGCGCAGCGCACGCCCGGCACCTTGTTGGCGGCGATCGCCTCGCCGTTGCCGGACCCGCCGAGCACGATCCCGAGAGTGCCGGGCTGCTCGGCGACGGCCTGCGCGGCCCGCAGGACGTACGGCGGGTAGTCGTCCTGCGCGTCGTAGGCCGGCGGGCCGTGGTCGACCGGTTCGTGGCCGAGCTCCGTGAGCCGGCGGACGAGCGCCTGCTTGAGCTCGTACCCGGCGTGGTCGGAGCCCACGTGGACGCGCATGCACCCATCTTGCCGGAGCGGACCGACACTGTTCCCCGTGATCGTGCTGGGCGCGGACGGCTGTCCGGGCGGCTGGGTCGTCGCCGAGGTGGCGGCCGAGGTGGCGGCCGACGTGGCGGCGGAGGGGGCGCCCGGGTCGCCGGTCCGGTGGCACTCCGTGGCCGACGCGGAGGGCCTGCTCGCGCTGGCCGACCGGCTCGGGGCGGCGCTGGTGGCGGCGGACGTGCCCGTCGGGCTGCCGGAAACCGGCCCGCGAGCGTGCGACGTGGCGGCCAAGAAGGTGCTCGGCGGCCTCAGCGCCTCGTCGGTGTTCCCGGCCCCCGTCCGCGGAGTGCTCGCCGCGCCGACGTACGCCGCCGCCCGCGCGCTCAGCCCCTCGCTGTCGGCGCAGGCGTACGCGCTCGTGCCCCGGATCCGCGACGTGGACGACGCGCTGCGGCGGCGCGGACCGGCGGTGCACGACCGGTTCGTCGAGTGCCACCCCGAGCTCAGCCTGCGGGCGCTGACCGGTCGCGCCCTGGCTCGCAAGCGCTCGGCGCCCGGCGCGCTGCAGCGGCTGCGGGCGCTGGAGCGGGAGTTCGGGCCGTTGCCCAACGACCCGCCGCGCGAAGCGGCGC
>JALYNK010000370.1 GCA_030773235.1 Actinomycetota bacterium
TCGAACGCGAGCATCTCGCGGTCGCGCTCCGACAGGCCCGACTCGTCGGGCTCGGCGACGACGGCCGGTGCGGGAGCAGTCCCGGGAGCAGACCTGGGAGCAGACCTGGGAGCTCGGTCGTGAGCGTTGTCCACGGGCCCTCCGTACGGATGACAGCGGTGTAGTTCGGCTGATGCAAGCACACGGGCGCGGTGTCGCCGGGAGGCGCGCGGCTCGCGCCGGGCGACCGGCCCGGCCGGTGGTGGCGGCCGCGCTGCGCCGGTCGTGCCGGGGTAGAGCGCAGCCGTGACGCCCTCTGCGCCCGGTGGCGCGCTCCCGCTGATCGCCGCGCCGCGCAGGGGGGGCGACGCCGGCGTCCGGGGCCCTGCCGGCCGTTGCGCTGCCGGCCGTCGCGCTGCCGCTGCCCGGACCCGGAACTCCTGCAGGAGGTCGACGATGAGCCGCTCCCCACGAGCCTCACGGCGCGGCCGCAGGCGGCGCAGCACTCCCTGTGCCGGCGGGCTGCTCGCGATGGCGCTCGTCGCCGGCTGCACCGGCACGCCGTCCCCGGGCGGACAGGCGGCCGCACCGGCCACGAGCAGCCCCGGCGCCCCCGCCACCGAGACGCCTCCGCCGAGCGCGACGAGTCCGACCCCGGCCGGCTCGACCCCGGCGAGCCCTGCCGCGGCAGCCAGCCCCGCGCCGGCGGGCGATCTCGCGCAGGTGCCGCAGGTGGCCGCGCAGCTGCAGCCCAGCGTGGTCACCGTGGTGGTCGAGGGCGGCAACGGCAGCGGCGTGGTCTACACGGCCGACGGGCTGATCCTCACCAACGAGCACGTCGTGCGCGGCAACCGCACCGTGCAGATCGCGTTCGCCGACGGGCAGCGCGCCCCCGGGCGGGTCACCGCCACCGATCCGGTCACCGACCTGGCGCTCGTGCAGTCCGAGCGCCGCGGCCTGCCGCCCGCCCGCTTCGCTCCGGGTCTCCCCCAGATCGGCAGCCTCGCCGTGGTGATCGGCAGCCCGCTGGGGTTCCAGAACACCGTCACCGCGGGAGTGATCTCCGGGCTGCACCGGGAGATCCCGGGCAGCGCCGCGCAGGGGCAGTCGCTGGTCGACCTCATCCAGACCGACGCACCGATCAGCCCGGGCAACAGCGGCGGCGCGGTGGCCGACTCGACCGGTCAGGTGGTCGGCATCAGCGAGGTCTACATCCCGCCGCAGGCCGGCGCCGTCGCCCTGGGCTTCGCCATCCCCGCCGCGACGGCCGTCGACGTCGCCGAGCAGCTGCGCACCACCGGGCGCGCCCGGCACGCCTTCGCCGGCCTCGTGCCCGCGCCGATCACCTCTGGGATCGCCAGCCAGCTCGGGCTGCCCAGCACCGAGGGGGTCATCGTCGCCGGCGTCGCCGACGACGGGCCCGCGGCCGCCGCCGGACTGCGACCCGGCGACGTGATCAGTGCGGTCGACGGCGAGCCCGCGCGCACTCCCGAGGACTTCCTCGCCGCGCTGCGCGGCCACAAGCCCGGCGACACCCTCACCCTCACCGTGCGCGGCCCCGGACGCCCGGAACGGCAGGTGACGCTCACCCTCGCCGAACGCCCCGAGGCCAGTTCGTAGCCGCGCCCGCCGGGTCGTGCCGCCATGGTTGTCCAGCGCCCGCGGACGCGTCGAGCGCCCGCCTGGCTGGTCCTGGGTGGTGGTCGTCGCACCTCGACGTCGAGGCGGGGGTCGGGACCGCTGTCACACAGACGCCAGCGCCTCGGGTGCCGCCGGTCGGGGCGCGGGTGGCTGAGGGCGGCGCAGCCGCCCGAGCGCGACCGAGGCGACGAGCGCCGGGTGCAGCAGGGCGACCGGCGGGCTCTCGAGGTGGTAGGTCCGCATCAGCACGCTGTGAGCCCGGCGGTCGCCCTGCACCGCGCGCCGACCCAGCGCCGACGCCCAGGCCGAGACCGCCGCCTGACGCCGGGACTGCCGTCCCGAGCTCGTCGGCATCCGCAGGTCCTGGCCGATCGCCACCGCCCAGGGGAAGTCCGCGACCCGGTCGAAGGCGCGCAGCAACCGTCGGGCACGGACGGGGCGAGGGCCCCTGGCGAGCTCGGCGCGCAGGAGCAGGGCCTGGCAGGCCGCCACCGTGATGCCCTGTCCGTAGACCGGGTCGAAGCAGCACAGCGCGTCGCCGAGCGCGAGCAGACCGTCCGGCCAGTCGCGCAGCTCCCCGTACCGGTGCCGCCGGTTGCCGGTCTGGCGGTGCACAGCGACCTCGCCGAGCGGCTCGCCGCTGCGCAGCACCGCCGACAGCGCGGGGTCGGGGAGCGCGGCCACGAACGCGGCGAAGCCGTCGGGGTCGCGCGGCGGACGCCGGTCCCCGAGCCCGACCGCAGCGACGAGCCACTGTCCCCGCTCGACGGGCAGGGCCATGCCGCCGACGGGGACCTCGGGGGTGGCCTGCACGACGACCCCCGGCAGGTCGTGAGGGTCAGGGCCCCCCGCCACGAGACGGGTGGCGTAGCCCAGGTGCGCGTCCACGGTCATCGGGTCCGGCGTGCGCACCCCGACG
>JALYNK010000371.1 GCA_030773235.1 Actinomycetota bacterium
CCGACACCCCGATGACGCGCCACACGTTCAGCTGGACGGCGATGTCCACCAGGATCGAGACGACGATGGCGAAGGCGAACGCGGCACCGAGCGTCGCGGTGAACGTCGTCGTCTGCGTGATGAAGCCTGGGCCGATGGCGCTGGTGGCCATGAGGAACATGGCGCCGAGCAGCATCCTGCGCCGCGCCTGACCGGCCCTCCGCGAGCTGTCGTCAGGGGCGCCGTCGCCCGGCGCGGTAGCGCTGCCGCCCGGTTGCCTCGCTGCGCCGTCGTCCATGCCGTTCTCCTGCGGGCGGAGGGGTCGGGTGCGGCGCGGGGCAGGCCGGAGGACGACCGTACGCCGGGGTCCCCTCCGGACAGCGGGCCACGGCCTGCACCTGCACCTGGTGCGAGCGGGTCCGGTGCGGGTAGGCGGGGCCGCGTGAACGCTAGCGGCGCGCTCCGAGCCGGCTGCGCAGCAGCCCGCCGGCCGCCGCGGCTAGCCCGAGGCGCGTGACCACCGGGTGCAGCTGGAGCACGTGTACGCGCTGCGCTGCAGCACCATGCTGCGCAGGCTGCCCTCCGCGCTGGCGTACCGGTCGAGCGGCGCGAACAGGTTGTCGGGCGCCTGCTCGGACTTCGGCTCCCCCGTGTCGTGCACCTCGAAGCCGAACCGGACCATGAGGGCGTCGAGGAGCCGCGGCGACAGCTGCTGCCCGACGATCAGCGCCTTGGCGGCCCCGCCCACCACGACGTCGCGGCGCGGATGCGCAGCCACGTGGAGGAGCACGTCCACGACGACGTCCGGCGGGTACACGGGCGGGGGAGCGGTGGGCTTGACCCCGATCTTGCTGCGGGACTGGTCGAACAGCGGCGTGTTGATCGTCGCCGGGAGAACGTTCGTGATGCTCACCGGCAGCCGCTCGCGCCGCACCCCCATGCGCAGCGTCTCGAGGAAGCCGTCGATGTCGTGCTTGGCCGAGCAGTACGCGCTCTGCAGCGGCACCGAGCGGCGCGCGCCCATCGAGGTTACCGACACGAACGCGCCGCCGCGCTCGCGCAGGTGCGGCAGCGCGGCCCAGGCGCCGTGCACCTGCCCGAGCAGGAGCTGCGTCGGTCCAGGCCGGGCCATTACCCGTGATCGGAGCGGCAGCCCGGCCGTCCGGGTCGTCAGCCGGCCGAGGTGAGCAGCGGGACGAGCAGCTCGTCGTCGGTGAGCGCGCCGTGCTGGCCGCGCAGCCGGGACAGCTGCGGCTCGGCCTGCGAGCGGACCACCGCGCCGAGACCGGTCGCCACCGCGACGAGGTCGCCGATCCGCGAGCGGTGCCGCTCGGCGACCCGCGGCCCGAGCAGCCCCGCGGCGACCACCTCGTCGCGGCGCAGGACCTCCCAGCCGGCGCCCAGCTCCGCCGTCCAGGCGGCGTGCACGTCGTCGCTCGCTCCCGGCTCACAGTGCACGTGCCGGGCGCGGGGGTCGCCGGCGAGCGCCCGCACCCCCTCCTGCAGGGCCTCAACGCGGTCGGCGTCCACCCGCGCCTGCTCCGGCACGTCGACCATCCCGTGGTCACCCGTGACGTGCAGCGCGACGCCCGGCGGCAGCGCCGCGGCCAGCTGCTCGGCGAACGCGTCGACCAGGCGCAGCTGGCTGACCCAGGCCGGGCCGGCGACGCCCCGCACGTGCCCGGTGAGGTCGAGGTCCGGCGTGTAGCAGTACGCGAGGCTCCGTTCGCCGAGCCGGCTAGCGGCGACCACGTGCGCCAGGGCGTCGCCCGGGGTGACCGCCCCCGCGTGGCGACCGCCGCGCAGTACGGCGTGGGTCAGCCCGCTGCCCTCGTACGCGGCCGGCGCCGCGACGGTCACCGCGACGCCCGCGGCCGCCGCGCGCTCGAACGCGGTCGGTCGTGGCTGCATCTGCTCGGGGACCAGCCGCTCGCGCAGGTCCTGGCCGGCGTCCCCCCTGGGAGCCGCCCTGGCGGTCAGCACGGGAGCCGACGTCCAGGTGAGCCAGGCGACGCTGGTGCCGACCTCGTCGAGGACCGACGTGTAGCCGGTGACCCCGTGCTCGCCGGGGGTCAGGCCGGTCCCGAGCGACGCGAGGCTCGTCGCGGTCGTCGTCGGGAACCCGGCCGTGAGCGTGCGCTGCGCGAGCGAGGACAGGAACGGCGCCGCGTCCCGGGCGCGGGCCAGCAGCCGCGAGCCCAGCCCGTCCACGAGCAGGACCACCGCGCGCCGGGCGGGCGGCAGCTCGAGCGCGTCGGCCTCGCCCGGGACGCCGAGCGAGGCGAGCACCGCGGGCAGCAGGTCGCTGAGGGCGGCACGGCCGTACGCCGGCACCGGCAGCCGCTCGGGCAGGGCCACGGGCGCGACGGTACGCCCGACGCAGGGCGCTCCGACCAGCCACCGCGGTGGGCGGCGTCACCGCCTCCGCCGCCGTGGACCGGGGGTCCCAGCTGCCGCGGCGCCGTCGCCTCTAGCCACACGTCCAACGGCGCAGTAGCTGGGGCGACGCTCCACGTCAGTAGGTGCGGCGAGCCCGCGGACGGGGCGAGCGCAG
>JALYNK010000372.1 GCA_030773235.1 Actinomycetota bacterium
CCGCGCGCCTGGCCGCAGGTGCAGTGGGCAGCTCCCTGTCGGTCGTGCTGCACCCTGACGCCCCTGCCGCGGAGCCTCGAGGCGCACGGCGCGCTGGGCCGGTCAGTGCGAACGGAGCCGTGGGCCGGTCAGTGCGAACGGAGCCCGGCGGGGCGCGCCACGTCCGGTCCGGTCAGCCGACGCGGCGGGTCGGCTTTGGCGGCTTGCCGCGCCACTGCAGCGACTGCGCGTCCAGCGTCCTGAGCAGCGGGTCGCCCTCCTCGAGCAGCCGCTCGCCCAGCGCGACCGCCGCTGCCAGCTGGTCGTCGTCCAGCTGACGGAAGGCCGCGGACCGCCGGTCCAGGACGTCGTACCAGCGGCACCCGACGGCGTGGTCGAGCAGCACGCGGCCGAAGCAGTGGTCGTAGCGCAGCACCCAGCGGTCCCGGGCGGCGCGCTCCGGCAGCTCGCGGTCGACGAGCTCTCGGTAGCGGCGGAGCAGGGCGTCGCGGTCGGGTGCCGGCGCGCGGGCCGGGGCGTGCGGGTCGGCTGCGGGCACGGCCGGAGGCTGCCCGGCGGACTGCTGTCACACGCCCCGCTCGTGGTGCCGGCCGGTCAGCCCGTCGCGCTCACACGCCGCGGTCGTGGTGCGGTGGCCGGTCGGCCCGCAGCCGCTCGTCGTCGTCCTCGTCGGGCGCGACCGGGCGCTCCTCGTCGGGCTCCGGCAGCGGTTCCTCCCGGACCGGCGCGGGTCCGGGCGGGCCGACGGCGCGGCGGTGGCGGCGTTCGGGCACGCCGCACGCTAGTGCGGCGGCACAGTCACTCCAGCGGCTGCGGCGCGGGCTGGCTCTCGCGCCGGCCTAGCGTGACGCCCGCGCTCGCCGTGCTGACGAGGACCAGCGCGAGCACCTGGTGCGACGCGAGCTGCTGGCCCAGGACGAGCAGGCCGGCGACCGCGGCCGCGGCGGGCTCGAGGCTCATCAGGACGCCGAAGACGCGCGTGGGCATCTGGCGCAGGGCGACCAGCTCGAGCGTGTACGGCACGACGGACGACAGCAGCGCCACGGCGGCGGCACCGACCAGCAGCGACGGCGCGGCGAGCACGGCCGACGCCCCCGAGGCGCCCACCGGCAGCACCACCACCGCACCCACGGCCAGAGCCACCGCGAGCCCGTCGACGCCGGGCAGCACCTGGCCCACCCGGGCGCTGGCAAGGATGTACGCAGCCCAGCACAGGCCTGCGAGCAGCGCGAGGGCCAGGCCGGACAGCGGAACGCCGTCACGGGGGCCGCCACCCAGCAGCAGCACGCCGACGAACGCCAGCAGTGCCCACAGCAGGTCGGGCAGCCGCCGGGTCTGCGCGAGCGCGAGCAGCAGCGGCCCGACGAACTCGACCGTGACGGCGACGCCGAGCGGCACGGTGCGCAGGGCCAGGTAGAACGCGAGGTTCATGGCGGCCATGGCCACGCCGAGTGCGACGGCGGCGGTCCAGGCGTCCCGCGACCACGTCCGCACCGGCGGCCGGAGCGCGACGAGCAGCAGGAGCGCGGCGATCGCGAGCCGCAGCAGCGTGGTGCCCGCGGCACCCAGGTCGTCGAACAGGCCGCGCGCCACCGCGCTCCCCGTCTGCACCGAGGCGATCGCGCCGAGCACGAGCAGAGGCGCCGGCACGTCGCGCGGCTGCGGCACGGGACCTCCTGCGCGGTCGAACGGGTGAACGGGCTGCACGGGCGGGCGGGCTGCACGGGCGGGCGGGCTGCACGGGCGGGCGGGCTGCACGGGGCTGGCGGGCTGCACGGTCCACCGGATCGGGCCGCGGCCGGCGGCCGACCCGCGCCCCCGGCGGTACCGTGCCCGCAGCCTGCGCGCGCGGGCCCGCCTCCGTAGCTCAGTGGACAGAGCGCCTCCGTCCTAAGGAGGGCGTCGGGAGTTCGATTCTCTCCGGGGGCACCGACGAATGGCGGCGCCCGACGAGCGGCGCCCTGACACACCAGGGCCGCGACGAGCGGTCCTGCGGCCCCGGACGCGACGGAGCCCGACCCCTCTGGACGAGGGCCGGGCTCCGGTCGGTGCGTCCTAGCGGGTGTAGCCGGTCGACCCACCGCTGGTCGGGTACGCGGACGTCGCCGCGCTGCTGCCGGCGGCGGTGCCGGCCGGGTACGGCTGCGAGGAGCCGGCGCTGCCGGCGTTCGACTGCGCCTGCTGCCGGACGCTCTGCGCCTCGTCGGAGGCACGCCGCAGCGCGTCCTCGAGACGGTGCTGCATGGGCTTGATGAGGCCACCGCCCACGCCGACGATCGCGATGCCGGCCGCGGCGAAGAGGATCGCGTTGAGCACCGGGGTGGTCACGGTCGTGGCGATGCCGACCTGGTCCAGCGCGGACTTGACGAAGCCGAGCAGGATGAGGCCCGCAGCGGCGTAGCCGAGGTAGCGGCCGTAGGACAGGCCGCCGAGCGCGTTCTCGATGAAGCGCTTGGCGGTGCCGGCCAGCACGCTGCCGACGACCACGAGGATCAGCGCCACGACGATGC
>JALYNK010000373.1 GCA_030773235.1 Actinomycetota bacterium
CCGCCGTGCCGGGAGATGCTGCTCACCCCTCAGGTGCGCGAGCGCGCCCGCGCCCTGGGCCAGGCGCACCCCGAGCTGCTCGACCTCTGCGACCGGATCGCCGACGGCACCCCGGTCGACGGCATGGAGGCGCTCGCTCCGGCGCTCGTCGACGACCTCGTCCTGCTCGTCGACGAGCTGCCCGAGGGCGCGGCGGTCGTGCTCTGCGACCCCGAGCGCATCCGCACCCGTGCCGCCGACCTCGTCCGGACCAGCCAGGAGTTCCTCGACGCCTCGTGGGCGACCGCCGCGCTCGGCGGCGCGGCGCCGGTGGACCTCGGCGCGGCGGCGTACCGCACGCTCGTCGACGTCCGCGACCACGCCCGCTCGCTCGGGCTGCCGTGGTGGTCGGTCACGCCGTTCACCAGTGACGCCGAGCTCGAGGACGACACGGTCGTGCTGGCGCAGCGGCAGGCGCCGGCGTACCGCGGCGAGACCGAGCGGGCCGTCGCCGACCTGAGCCGGCGGCTGGCCGACGGCTGGCGGGTCGTCCTCACCTCGCTCGGCCACGGGCCGGCTCAGCGCTTCGTCGAGGTGCTCACCGGCGACGACGTCCCGGCCCGGCTCGTCGAGCGGCTGGACGGCCCGCCGGAGCCGGGCACGGCGCTCGTGACGACCGGCGGCCTCGACACCGGCTTCGAGAGCGAGCTGCTCCGCACGCTGGTGCTGACCGAGAGCGACCTGACCGGCGCGCGGGCGCTCGGCGGCGGCAAGGACTCGAGCCGCAAGCTCCCGAGCCGCCGGCGCAACGCCGTCGACCCGCTGCAGCTGCAGCCCGGCGACCCCGTCGTCCACGACCAGCACGGCGTCGGCCGCTACGTCGAGATGGTGCAGCGCACGGTCGGCGGCGCGACCCGCGAGTACCTCATCCTCGAGTACGCCGCGAGCAAGCGCGGGCAACCCGGCGACCGGCTGTTCGTGCCGACCGACCAGCTCGAGCTGGTCACCCGCTACGTCGGCGGCGAGGCGCCGAGCCTGGACCGCCTCGGCGGCAGCGACTGGGCCAAGCGCAAGGGCCGGGCCCGCAAGGCGGTCAGGGAGATCGCCGCCGGGCTCATCCAGCTCTACTCCGCCCGTATGTCCACCTCGGGCCACGCCTTCGGCCCGGACACGCCGTGGCAGCGCGAGTTGGAGGACGCGTTCCCGTACCAGGAGACGCCCGACCAGCTCGAGGCGATCTCCGAGGTCAAGCGGGACATGGAGCGGCCTCTGCCCATGGATCGCGTCATCTGCGGCGACGTGGGCTACGGCAAGACCGAGATCGCGGTGCGCGCGGCCTTCAAGGCAGTGCAGGACGGCAAGCAGGTGGCCGTGCTCGTGCCGACCACGCTGCTGGTGCAGCAGCACCACGGCACGTTCCGCGACCGCTTCGCGGCGTTCCCCGTGACGGTGCGCGCCACCAGCCGGTTCAACTCCGACAAGGAGCAGCGCGAGGTCCTCGCCGGTCTCGCCGACGGCAGCGTCGACGTCGTGATCGGCACGCACCGGCTGCTGTCCAAGGAGACGAGGTTCAAGGACCTCGGCCTCGTCATCGTCGACGAGGAGCAGCGCTTCGGCGTGGAGCACAAGGAGCACCTCAAGCAGATGCGCACGGCGGTGGACGTGCTCACGATGAGCGCGACGCCGATCCCGCGGACGCTCGAGATGAGCCTCACCGGCATCCGCGAGATGTCGACGATCCTCACGCCGCCGGAGGAGCGCCACCCGGTGCTCACCTTCGTCGGGGCGTACGACGAGAAGCAGATCTCCGCGGCGGTCCGCCGCGAGCTGCTGCGCGAGGGCCAGATCTTCTTCCTGCACAACCGCGTCGACAGCATCGACCGGGTCGCGAAGCGCCTGCGCGAGCTGGTGCCCGAGGCACGGGTCGCCGTCGGGCACGGGCAGATGGACGAGAACGCGCTCGAGCAGGTCATGCTCGGGTTCTGGGAGAAGCGCTTCGACGTGCTCGTCTGCACGACGATCGTCGAGTCCGGTCTCGACATCCCGAACGCCAACACGCTCATCGTCGACAAGGCCGACGCGTTCGGCCTGTCGCAGCTGCACCAGATCCGCGGGCGCGTCGGCCGTGGCCGCGAGCGGGCGTACGCGTACTTCACGTACCCGCCCGAGAGGCCGCTCACGGAGACGGCGTACGACCGCCTGTCGACGATCGCGCAGAACACCGAGATCGGCGCCGGCATGGCGGTGGCGATGAAAGACCTCGAGATCCGGGGCGCCGGCAACCTGCTCGGCGGCGAGCAGTCCGGGCACATCGCGAGCGTCGGGTTCGACCTGTACATGCGCCTGGTCGGCGAGGCGGTCGCCGACTTCAAGCGCGGCGTCACCGGTGGGCGCGACGAGCCCCAGGTCGAGGAGGCGCCCGACGCCAAGATCGACCTGCCGGTCGACGCGCACCTGCCGCACGACTACGTGCCGGGTGAGCGGCTGCGCATGCAGGCCTACCGCCGCATCGCCGAGGCGGCCGACGAG
>JALYNK010000374.1 GCA_030773235.1 Actinomycetota bacterium
GTGACGAGGTGTGCGCGCTGCTGGCGGGCGGGGGCTACGCGACGCGGGTCGCCGTGCCCGCCGGGCAGCTGCTGCCCGTCCCCGGCGGGGTGGGGCTCGTCGAGGCCGCCGCGCTGCCCGAGGCCGCGTGCACGGTGTGGAGCAACGTCTTCAGCCTCGCCCGGCTGCAGCCCGGCGAGGTGCTGCTCGTCCACGGCGGCGCGTCCGGGATCGGGACGATGGCCGTGCAGCTCGCCGCGCGGGCCGGCGCCACCGTGGTCGCGACCGTCGGGTCGGCGGCCAAGGCGCAGCGGGTGCGCGAGCTCGGCGCCGACCGCGCGGTGCTGTACCGCGAGGAGGACTTCGTCGCGGTCGTGCGCGCGGAGACCGGGGGGCGGGGCGCGGACGTCGTGCTCGACGTGATGGGGGCCGCGTACCTCGCCCGCAACGTCCGGGCGCTCGCCGACGGCGGGCGGGTCGTCGTCATCGGGCTGCAGGGCGGGACGCGCGCCGAGCTCGACCTCGCGGCGCTGCTGGCCAAGCGCGGGACGGTCCACGCCACGGCGCTGCGGTCGCGCTCGGCCGCGCAGAAGGCCGTGATCGTCGAGGAGGTGCTCGCCGGTGTCTGGCCGGCGGTCGAGGCCGGCGAGGTCCGGCCGGTGGTCGACCGCGTGCTGCCGCTGGCCGACGCGGCAGAGGCCCACCGGGTGCTGGAGGCGTCCGAGCACGTCGGCAAGATCGTGCTGCAGGTGTCGTGAGCGGCTCCGCCGACCGCGCGGCCGCCGCCGCGGCGCTGGGCGCGCTGACCGAGTTCCTCGCCGCGCGCGAGGCCGGCTCCCCGCGCGGCCTGCGCGACTACCTGCAGCAGCTCGTCGACGACGACGGCGCCGGCGCCCTGGCGCAGGGCTACTACGGGCTGCTGCAGCTGTCCGCCCTCCTGCTGCCGCTCGCCGCCGCCGCCGAGGGCGTCGAGCCGGGCGAGCTGCTGCGCAGCATCGGGCTCCGGATCGCGCTCGACCCGGACGCCGGGCCGTGACCTCCGCCCTGCCGTACGGCTCGTTCACCACCGCGGAGGAGCCGTCGACCCGGCGGGTGGGCGTCGCCGTCGGGGACGGGGTGCTCGACCTCACCGCGGCAGCCCGCCGCCGGCTGCCCGCGCATGCGCAGCTGTTCGCCGGCGGGACGCTGGACCCGCTCCTCGCCGCCGGCCCGGACGTGTGGGCCGAGGTGCGCGCGGGCGTGGCGGCGGAAGTCGCAGCCGGACCGGACCTGCTGCCGTTCTCCGACGTGCGGCTGCACCTGCCGTTCCGCGTCGCCGACTACGTCGACTTCTTCGCCTCCGAGCACCACGCCCGCAACGTCGCGGAGATCGCCCGCGGCGACCGGGATCTGCCGCCGAACTGGAAGCACCTGCCCGCCGGCTACCACAGCCGAGCGGGCACGGTCGGAGTGAGCGGGACGCCGGTCGTACGCCCGCGCGGGCAGCGCAGGCGGTCGAGCGGTGAGGTCGTGTTCGGGCCGTCGGCGCGGCTCGACCTCGAGGCCGAGATCGGGTACGTCGTCGGCGCGGCCTCGCGACGGGGCGCGCCGGTGCCGCTCCGCGCGTTCCCCGAGCACGTGTTCGGCGTCGTCCTGCTCAACGACTGGTCGGCGCGCGACCTGCAGACGTGGGAGTCCAGCCCGCTGGGGCCGTTCCTCGGCAAGAGCTTCGCGACGTCGATCTCGCCATGGGTGGTGCCGCTGGCGGCGCTGGGATCCGCGCGGATCGCACCGCCGCCGCGCGACGTGCCGCTGCTGGCGTACCTCGACGACGCCGGCGCGCCGCCGTGGGGGCTCGACGTCACGCTCGAGGTGCGGCTCAACGGGCACGTCCTGTCGCGCCCGCGGGCCGCGGAGCTGTACTGGACCGGCGCGCAGCAGCTCGCGCACCTCACGTCGGCCGGCGCGTGCGTGGGCACCGGCGACCTGTACGGCTCGGGCACGGCCAGCGGCCCGCAGCCCGACCAGCTCGGCAGCCTGCTCGAGCTGGCGTGGGGCGGTCGGCGGCCGGTCGTGCTGCCGGACCGCTCGGAGCGCCGCTGGCTCGAGGACGGCGACGAGGTCGTCGTCGCGGGCAGCGCGCCGGGCCCCGACGGCAGCCGGCTCGACCTCGGCGAGGTGTCCGCCCTGATCCTGCCGGCCTAGGCAGCCAGCCGCCCGACGGCGATGCGGTGCGGCGACCCGCACACGCAGCGGACGCTCAGCTGGGGCGCAGCTGGTAGCGCAGGAACAGGTGGTCGCGGGACCGGCGGACGCTGAGCAGTCGGGCGTCGCGGTGCACGGCCGGCAGCAGGGTGTTGCCTTCGACCAGACCGAGACGCGCTCCCTCCCCGCGGCCGGCGAGCAGCGGTGACTGGGTGAGGAACAGCTCGTCGACCAGGTCGGCGGCGAGCAGCGCGCCGAACAGGTGCGGTCCGGCTTCGGACACGACGAGCCGGTGCCCGCGGGCGTGCAGGGCGGCGAGGGCGGCGGGCAGGTCCACGGTGC
>JALYNK010000375.1 GCA_030773235.1 Actinomycetota bacterium
GTCGTCGCGCTGCTCGCCGAGGGCGACGCCGCGGCGCACTCCCAGCGCCTGGTCGCCGCGCTCGCGGACTTCGACGCGGCGACCGTCGCGACGACGCACGAGTTCTGCCTGCAGGCCCTGCACGAGCTCGGCACCGCGGCCGACCTCGACCCCGGGACGGTGCTCGTCGAGCAGCTCGACGACCTGGTGGTCGAGGTCAGCGACGACCTCTACCTGCAGTTCTACGCCCGGCCCGGTGCTCCCGCCCCGCACGTCGACCACGCGGTCGCGCGGAGCGTGGCCCGCGCCGCCGTCCGCGACCCGCAGGCGCTGCTGCGCCCCGACGACGCGCCGCCCGGCTCCGTCGACGACGTGCGGGTGCGCTTCGCCGCAGCGGTGCGGGCGGAGGTGGAGCGGCGCAAGCGCGCTCTGCGGCTGCTCGGGTTCGACGACCTGCTGTCGCGGCTGCGCGACGCGCTCGCCCACCCGGTCACCGGCGGGACGGCCCGTGCCCGGCTGCGCGAGCGGTTCCGCGTCGTGCTCGTCGACGAGTTCCAGGACACCGACCCCGTCCAGTGGGACGTGCTGCGCCTCGCGTTCGCTGGCTCGCGCGCCCTCGTCGTCGTCGGCGACCCCAAGCAGGCGATCTACGCCTTCCGCGGCGCGGACGTCCGCGCCTACCTCGCCGCCGCCGGGGAGGCGACGGCCCGCCAGGAGCTCGACACCAACTGGCGCAGCGACGCACGCGTGCTCGACGGCCTGCACACGCTGCTGCGCGGTGCCGCGCTCGGCTCGCCGGAGATCGTCGTACGCCCCGTGCGGGCCGGTCACCGGGGTGACCTGCTCGGGCCGGCGGAGGACCCCACTCCCGTCCGGCTGCGCGTCCTGCAGCGCGAGGGGCTGGTGTCCGCCGGCCGCGGGCTCGTGCAGGTCGACTGCGCGCGCGAGGCGGTCGCCCGCGACGTGGCCAGCTCGGCCGTCGAGCTGCTGGGTGCCGGCGCGACGGTGACCCCGCGCGGTACGGGCGCCGCGCCGCGGCCCCTGGCGGCGGGCGACGTCGCCGTGCTCGTCCGCACCGGCCGGCAGGCGCAGCTCGTCCGCGACGCCCTGCTCGACGCGGGCGTCCCGACGGTGCTCACCGGCACGACCAGCGTGTTCGCCACGCCCGCGGCCCGCGACTGGGTCGTGCTGCTCGAGGCGCTGGAGCAGCCCCACCGCACCGGGCGGGTCCGCCGGCTGGCGCTCACCTCGCTCGTCGGCCGGACCGCTCAGCAGGTCGACGCCGGCGGGCAGGAGGCCACCGACGAGCTGGCCCTGCAGGTCCGGCGCTGGGCGGAGGTGCTGGGCACGCGCGGGGTCGCGGGGCTGTTCGCCGCGGTGGCGCAGGAGCAGGACCTCGCCGCCCGGCTGCTGCGCCGCGCCGAGGGCGAGCGGCTGGTCACCGACCTGCGGCACGTCGCGGAGGCGCTGCACGCCGAGCAGGGGGAGGCGCAGCTCGGGCTGACCGGCCTGCTGTCGTGGCTGCGCGCCCGGGTCGCCGACGCCGGCGGCGACCTCGACCAGGAGCGCTCGCGGCGCCTGGACACCGACGCGGCGGCCGTCCAGGTCGTCACCGTCCACGCCAGCAAGGGGCTGCAGTTCCCCGTCGTGCTCGTGCCGTACGGCTGGGACACCGCGGGCGGCGGCAGCAGGGACCGGCTGCCGCGCACCCACGGACCGGGGGGCGAGCGGCTGCTGCACGTCGGCGGTCGGGAGTCGGCGGGTCACGCCGCCGCCTGCCAGGAGCAGGACGCCGAGGAGGCCGGCGAGGAGCTGCGGCTGCTGTACGTCGCCGTCACCCGCACGATCGGCCGGCTGGTGCTCTGGTGGACGCCCGGCACCAAGACCGCGACGGCTCCGCTGCACCGGCTGCTGTTCGGCGCTGACCCGGGGCAGCTGCCGACGTCGGTGCCCGTCCCGCCCGACGACGTCGCGCTGCGCCGGCTGCGGGCGCTCGCCGCCGAGGGCGCGGGCGTCGCCGTCGAGGTCGTGCCGGTCGGCGCCCCCCCGGCCGAGCTCCCCGCGCCGACGCGCAGCGGGGACGTCGAGCTGGTCGGCGCCCGCTTCGACCGCGACGTCGACCTCGGCTGGCGCCGTGCCTCCTACACGGCGCTGACCCGGGCGGCGCACGAGCAGCGGGTCGGGAGCGAGCCCGAGGCGGCGGCCGAGGAGGACGAGAGCGATGACGCCCCGCCCGCCGACGCTGGTCACGAGGTGCTGCGCGTCGTGCCGTCGCCGATGGCCGGGCTGCCCGCCGGCACGGCGTTCGGGACGCTCGTGCACAGCGTGCTCGAGGAGGCGGTGTTCGAGCAGGCGGGGCTGGACGGCGACGTGCGCGCCGAGCTGCGCGCCGCCGCCGCCCGGCACCTGCGCGCTCGGGGCAGCGCCCTGTCGCCCGACGCGCTCGCCGACGCGCTCATGCCCGCGGTCTCCACCCCGCTCGGGAGCGGATCGTCGCCGACGTCGAGCGCGGGCTCGACGAGG
>JALYNK010000376.1 GCA_030773235.1 Actinomycetota bacterium
GGGGACACGAGCACCGACCGCGGGGGGTAGCCCGCGCCGGCGGCCCGCCGCACGACCTGCTCGCCCTCGGCGATGAAGAACCCGGCGGCCGGCTCCGCCTTCATCCGGCGCGCCGCGTCGGTCAGCCCGACGTAGTCCGCCACCCGCGGGTCGTCGGGCGAGTACACCTGCTCGGGCGCCAACGGGCGGTCCTAGAGTGAGGCCGGCGGATCACCAGCGACGACGGGGGCAGCGCGATGGCGGGCGAGCATTCGACCGGGGAGCAGACCGGGTCGCACAAGACCACCTCCTGGATCGCCGTCGTCGTGATCATCGTGGCCAGCGTGATCCTGGGCTTCGCGTTCGTCATGAAGTCGATCCCGCTCGCCGTCGTCGGCGGCGTGCTGCTCGTCGCCGGCGGCGCCTACGGCGTGGCCAAGGGGATCATGGAGGACGTCCACTAGCCGCGGCCCCCCGCCGCGCGGGCCCAGGCCCGCAGCTGCGCCACGCGCTCCTGCAGCTGGGCCACGGTCGCCACCGCGGTCGGCGGGCCGCCACAGGCCGTCCGGAGCTCCGCGTGGATGACGCCGTGCGGCTTGCCCGTGCGGTGGTGCGCCGCCCCGACCAGCCCGGCGAGCTCCTTGCGCAGCGCCTGCAGCTGCTCGTGCGTCGACGGCTCGCGCGGCGCGGCGGGCTCCGGCCGGGTCGCACGCGGAGTCGCGCCCTGCGCCGTGACCTGGGCGGACTGGCGGGCGGCGAGCAGCGCGCGGGCCTGGTCGGAGGTCAGCAGGCCGGGCAGGCCGAGGAAGTCCTCCTCCTCAGGGGACCCGGGCGCGGCGCCCGTCCCGTACTCGCCGCCGTCCCAGATGACGCGGTCGAGGTGCGCCGACGCCTGCAGCGCGGTGAACGCCGGCGTGTCGTCGGTGTCCTCGTCGGCGGTGCGGTTGGCGGCGGCGAGCAGCTCGTCGGCGAGGAACGCGTCCTTGGCCGGGCCCCGGTCCAGCGCGTGGTCGCGCTCGACCTCGA
The DNA here is from genome assembly GCA_030773235.1 of Actinomycetota bacterium. GTDB lineage: Bacteria > Actinomycetota > Actinomycetes > Mycobacteriales > SCTD01 > JALYNK01. The sequence goes on from JALYNK010000376.1 coordinate 1,006, forward strand.
GCTGGCCGGCGAGCGCGAGCAGCTGCGGCACCGACGGGAGGAACACCGAGGCCGTCTCGCCCGGCCGCCGGGCGCGCACGAACCGCCCCACGGCCTGCGCGAAGAACAGCGGTGTCGCGGCGCTGGTCGCGTACACCCCGACCGCGAGGCGCGGGATGTCGACGCCCTCCGACACCATCCGCACCGCGACGAGCCACCGGTCGTCCGACTCCGCGAAGTCGGCGATCTTGCGTGAGGCGGTGGGGTCGTCCGACAGCACCACGACCGGAGCGCGGCCGGTGATCCGCTGCAGCAGCTCGGCGTACGCTCGCGCGGCCTTCTGGTCCGACGCGATGACCATGCCGGCGGCGTCGGGCATGCCGTCGCGGCGCTTCTGCGCGAGCCGCCGGTCGGCGGCCTGCAGCACCGCCGGCATCCAGTCGCCGGCCGGGTCGAGCGCGGTCCGCCAGGCGGCAGCCGTCTGCTCGATGCTCAGCGGCTCGCCGAGGGTGGCGCTGATCTCCTCCCCCGCCCGGGTGCGCCAGGTCGACGTGCCGCTGTAGGCGAGGAAGAGCACCGGGCGCACCACGCCGTCGCGCAGTGCGTCGCCGTAGCCGTACGAGGAGTCCGAGGCGCTGCGCAGCACCCCGTCGCGGCCCCGTTCGTACCGGACGAACGGGATCGCCGCGGTGTCGCTGCGGAACGGCGTGCCGGTGAGCGACAGGCGGCGCGTGGCGGGCTCGAAGGCCTCGCGCACCGCGTCGCCCCAGCTCCGGGCGTCCCCGCCGTGGTGCACCTCGTCGAGGATCACCAGGGTCCGGCGCCGGGAGGTGCGGGCGCGGTGCAGCGCGGGGGCGGCGGCGACGCCCGCGTAGGTGACGACGACGCCGGCGAAGTCCGCGCTGGTGCGCCCCACCCCGTTGGAGAACGACGGGTCGAGCGCGATCCCCGCTCGCGCGGCGGCCAGCGCCCACTGGGTCTTGAGGTGCTCGGTCGGCGCCACCACGGTGACCGCCTGCACCGTGCCGCTGCCCAGCAGCTCCGCCGCGATCCGCAGCGCGAAGGTCGTCTTGCCCGCACCCGGTGTCGCGACGGCGAGCCAGTCCCGGGGAGCGCGGCGCAGGTACGCCACCAGCGCGCTGCGCTGCCACGCGCGCAGCGGGACGGGCTGCGCGCCGGTCGAGGGGAGGGCGGTCACGGCGTCCAGACGGGAGGGGAGCGGGTCGGGGAGGCTAGCGACCGGTCACGTCTGCGTGACGAAGTCGAGAAGCCGCTCCACGGACTGCAGCAGCGGCACCTCGAGGTCCTGGTAGGAGTCGACCGCGGCGAGCACGCGGCGCCACCCCTCCCACGGCTCCCCCCAGCCGAGCGCCCCGCAGACGCCCTCCTTCCACGGCACCCCGCGCGGCACCGCCGGCCACGCCCGGATGCCGACCGCGGCCGGCTTCACGGCCTGCCAGACGTCGACGTACGGGTGACCGGTCACGAGCACGTGCGACCCGGTCACTGCGGCGAC
>JALYNK010000377.1 GCA_030773235.1 Actinomycetota bacterium
GGTCCGCCGGCCGCGGCGGCAGCGTGCTCGGGCCCCTGTTGTCCGACCTGCTCGGCCGGGCCGCGCCCGCGCTGCCCGTGCTGCTCGCCGTCGCCGCCTGGCGCGTGCTCCGCTCGCCGGTGAGCCGTGGTGGCCGCGGGCGGCTCGCCGTCGGCTGGACCGCCTTCGCGCTCGGAACGCTCGGGGTGCTGCACGCGGTCCTCGACGGGCCGCGGGAGCGCCGCGGAGGGCTGGTCGGCTACCTGCTCGGCGACCCGCTCGCGAGCGCGCTCACGCCCTGGCTCGCCGTGCCGCTGCTCGCGCTCCTGACCGTCTTCGGACTCCTGGTCATCACCGCCACGCCGGTGCACCAGGTCCCGGACGCGCTGCTCGGCCTGCGCGACCGCCTGTGGCGGCGCCGTCCCGGCGCGCCGGGCACCGCTGCGTCCGGCACCGACGCGTCTGGCACTCCTGGGTCCGGCACCGGCGCGCCGCCCGCGCTCCTGCCGCCGCTCCAGCGGTCGCGCCCGCGCACCCGGCAGGGCGCGCTGGCCCGCCAGGACGACCCGGTCGACATCAGCCCCGTCGTCGTCGAGCAGCCGGTCCGCGAGCCGGAGCCCGAGCCCGACGTCGAGCCGGTCGCGCCGGAGCACTCGCCGGCACCGCTGCGCGCCGAACAGCTCGTGCTCAAGGGCGACTACGTGCTGCCACCCGCGGACCTGCTCGGCGCCGGCACGCCGCCGAAGAAGCGGAGCGCGGCCAACGACGAGGTCATCCGCGCGCTGTCGCAGGTGCTGGCTGACTTCCAGGTCGACGCCAGCGTCACCGGGTTCTCCCGCGGCCCCACCGTCACCCGCTACGAGATCGAGCTCGGCCCGGCGGTCAAGGTCGAGCGCATCAAGACTCTGCAGCGCAACATCGCGTACGCCGTCAAGAGCCCCGACGTCCGCATCATCGACGTCATCCCCGGCAAGAGCGCCATCGGCATCGAGATCCCCAACACCGATCGGGAGAACGTCAGCCTCGGCGACGTCCTGCGCAGCCCGGTCGCGACGGGCGACCCGCACCCGATGCTCGTCGGGCTCGGCAAGGACATCGAGGGCGGCTACGTCTGCGCGAACATCGCGAAGACCCCGCACATCCTCATCGCAGGCGCGACGGGCGCGGGCAAGTCGGTGTGCATCAACTCGCTGCTCGTCAGCGTGCTGACCCGCGCCACGCCGGACGAGGTCCGCATGGTGCTCGTCGACCCCAAGCGGGTCGAGCTGACGGCGTACGAGGGCATCCCGCACCTCATCACGCCGATCATCACCAACCCGAAGAAGGCCGCCGAGGCGCTCCAGTGGGTCGTGCGCGAGATGGACCTGCGCTACGACGACCTGGCCGCGAGCGGCTTCCGGCACGTCGACGACTTCAACCGCGCTGTCCGCGAGGGCCGGCTCACCGCGCCGGAGAACAGCCAGCGGGTCTATGCGCCGTACCCGTACCTGCTCGTCATCATCGACGAGCTCGCCGACCTCATGATGGTCGCCCCGCGCGACGTCGAGGACTCGATCGTGCGCATCACGCAGCTCGCTCGGGCCGCGGGCATCCACCTCGTCATCGCCACCCAGCGCCCGAGCGTCGACGTCGTCACCGGTCTGATCAAGGCCAACGTGCCGAGCCGACTGGCCTTCGCCACGAGCAGCGGCACCGACAGCAAGGTCATCCTGGACCAGCCCGGGGCCGAGAAGCTCATCGGCAAGGGCGACTCGCTGTTCCTGCCGATGGGCGCGAGCAAGCCGCTGCGGGTGCAGGGCGCGCTCGTCACCGACGCCGAGGTCACCGCGGTGGTGGAGCACGTCAAGAGCCAGCGCCAGCCGGCGTTCCGCGACGACGTGACCGCGCCGGCCGAGGCCAAGCGCGAGGTCGACGAGGACATCGGCGACGACCTCGACCTGCTGTGCCAGGCCGTGGAGCTCGTCGTGAGCACGCAGTTCGGCAGCACGTCGATGCTGCAGCGCAAGCTGCGCGTCGGCTTCGCCAAAGCGGGCCGGCTCATGGACCTCATGGAGAGCCGGGGCGTGGTGGGGCCGAGCGAGGGGAGCAAGGCGCGCGACGTGCTCGTCCGGCCCGACGAGGTGGAGGGCGTGCTCGCCGACATCCGTGGCGGGTGACCTCGAGCTCCGTCGGCTCGACCGGCCCGACGCGCGCGACCACAAGCAGGTGCACGCCCTCGTGGCGGCGGTCGCGGCGAGCGGCGGGGCGGTCGGGTGGCTGCACGTGCCCGACCCCGGCCAGGTGCGCGAGTGGCTGGATGCGGCCCTCGACCGGAGGGCGCACGTCCTCGTCGCCGAGCGGGACGGCCAGGTCGTCGGCGCGGGGTACTGGGTGCGGTTCGCGCCCGTCGTGCTGCAGGTCAACGCCGAGATCGCCAAGGTCATGACGCTGCCTGCCGCGCGCGGCTCCGGCGTCGCCAGGGCGGTCACCAGCGCCCTTGTCGAGGACGCGCAGCGCGAGGGCGTCGAGGGTCT
>JALYNK010000378.1 GCA_030773235.1 Actinomycetota bacterium
CGCCCCGTCGCGCCGGGCGCGCCGCTCGGCGAGCGCGGCGACCTGATCGCGCTCGACGTCGGCGCCGATGCGCAGGATCTCCAACGGCGCGTCGTCGCCGCCGGTCGCGCAGTTGACGCCGACCAGCCGCCGCTCGCCCTTCTCCAGCGCGACCTGCTGCGCGAACGCGGCCTCGGCGATCTCCGCGAGGAACCAGCCCTCCTCGATCCCCCGCAGCACCCCGCTGAGCATGCTGCCGTCGCCGCCGAGCTCCCGGACGCGCCCGAGGACCGCCTCGGCCTCCGCCTCGATCTCGTCGGTGAGCTGCTCCACGTACCAGGAGCCGCCGAGCGGGTCGGCGACGTCGGCGACCCCGGTCTCCTCGGCCAGCACCTGCTGGGTGCGCAGCGCGGTCTGCGCCGCCCGCGCGCTCGGCAGAGCCAGCACCTCGTCGAGCGCGTTGGTGTGCAGGCTGTTCGTACCGCCGAGGACGGCGGCGAGCGCCTCGACCGCCGTGCGCACGACGTTGTTGTCGGGCTGCTGGGCGGTGAGCGAGACGCCCGCGGTCTGGGTGTGGAAGCGCAGCCACTGCGCGCGCTCCGTGCGGGCGCCGTAGGTGTCGCGCATCTCCCGCGCCCACAGCCGGCGCGCCGCCCGGAACTTCGCGATCTCCTCGAAGAAGTCGATGTGCGCGTCGAAGAAGAACGACAGGGTCGGCGCGAACGCGTCGACGTCGAGGCCGCGGGAGCGTCCCAGCTCGACGTAGGAGAAACCGTTGGCGAGCGTGAAGGCGAGCTCCTGCACCGCGGTCGACCCGGCCTCCCGGATGTGGTAGCCCGAGACCGACAGCGGCTTGTACGCGGGCAGGTGCGCGGCGCAGTGCTCCAGCAGGTCGCCGATCAGTCGCAGGTGCGGCTCGGGCGCGAACAGCCACTCCTTCTGCGCCATGTACTCCTTGAGGATGTCGGTCTGCAGCGTGCCGTTCAGGTCCGCCGGGTCGACGCCGGCCCGCTCGGCGGCGACGACGTACATGCAGAAGACGGGTACGGCCGGGCCGCTCACCGTCATCGACGTGGTGACCGCGCCGAGGTCGATCCCGGCGAACAGCGTCTCGAGGTCGGCAGCCGAGTCGACCGCCACGCCGCAGTGCCCCACCTCGCCGAGGGCGCAAGGGTCATCGCTGTCGCGGCCCATGAGCGTCGGCATGTCGAACGCGACCGACAGTCCTCCGCCGCCCTCGGCGAGCAGCATCCGGTAGCGCTCGTTGGTCTGCCGCGCCGTGCCGAAGCCGGCGAACTGGCGCATCGTCCACCGGCGCCCGCGGTAACCGGTGCTGTGCAGCCCCCTGGTGTACGGGAACTCGCCGGGCCAGCCGATGCGCTCGAAGCCCACGTGCACGTCGCCGTCGCGCGGGCCGGCGACGGGCGGGACCGGACGGCCGGACAGACCGGTGCGGTCGGGGTCGCGCAGCCGGGCGGCGGCGTAGCGGCGGCGCCAGCGCTCGCGGCCGGCGGCGATGTCGGACAGGGCACCGTCGGACAGGGCACCGTCGGACAGGGCGCTGTCGGACAGGGCAGGTCCGGCAGGGCCGGGAGGGGTCGCCTCTCGACCGCCGGGCCGGGTGTCGTCCATGTGCGGACCTCCCGGAGCGGGAGGCCGAGGGTATCGGCGCACACGTCCCGTGTCCGACGTACCGGGTGCGTGCGCGGTCCCACGTACGGTGTCGCGGTGCTGCGGCCGGTCGACGTGCGGTTCTGCCTGGCGTGCGGCGCTCCGGTGCGCGTGCCGGACGGGCCGCGGGCGGTGCCGGTGTGCACCGGCTGCGGGCGCCTGCACCACCTCGACCCGAAGGTGGGCGTCGGCGCAGCGGTGCTCGACGGCGGCGGGCGGCTGCTGCTCGTGCGGCGCGCCGTGCCACCGGCCCGCGGCCTGTGGGCGCTGCCGGCCGGCTACGTCGACGCCGGCGAGGACCCGCGCGCGGCCGCGGCCCGGGAGGTCATCGAGGAGACGGGGCTGGTCGTGCGGTGCGGAGCCGTGATCGACGTCTACCCCGGCGGCGGCGGCGCCTCGTTCTTCCTCGCGTTCGAGGCCGAGCTCCTCGGCGGCAGCCTCGCGGCCGCCGACGACGTCACCGACGCCGCGTTCTTCGGCGTCGACGCGCTGCCGGAGCTCGGCTTCCCCAGCACCCTGGACGTCGTCCGCCGGCTGCGCTCCGCGGCCTGACCCCGCGGGACCAGTCCCGTCCACGCCCCGGCCCGCTCCCCGGCCCGGCCCACGCCCCGGCCCGCTCCCCCAGCCGGGGCCCCGGCCCCGGCCCCGGCCCCGGCCGGGCGATCTTCGCCTTCCGACCGGCGATCATCGCGTCGCGACCGCTCCGCAGCCCCCTTAGCGGCGTGTCGCGTACGCGAGGCGAAGATCGTTCTCGGAGGGCGGCCGGCTCGGCGACCACGCGCCCGCTCTGGCTGGCAGGGTGCTCGGCCGGCGGCCCGCCCCGGTGCGAGGCGGGGCGGGCC
>JALYNK010000379.1 GCA_030773235.1 Actinomycetota bacterium
CGCTCGACCGGCCGTCGGGCACGCTCTCGGGCGGCGAGGCGCAGCGCCTCAAGATGGTCCGCTCCCTCGGCTCACCGCTCACCGACGTCACGTACGTGTTCGACGAGCCGACGACCGGCCTGCACCCGCACGACGTGCAGCGCATGAACGACCTGCTGCTGCGGCTGCGCGACAAGGGCAACACCGTGCTCGTCGTCGAGCACGAGCCGGGAACGATCGCCATCGCCGACCACGTCGTGGACCTGGGGCCGGGAGCCGGTGCTGCGGGCGGCAGCGTGTGCTTCGAGGGCACCGTCGCGGGGCTGCGCGCCAGCGGCACGCTCACCGGCCGCCACCTCGACGACCGGGCCGCGCTCAAGACGCCGGTGCGCACGCCCACCGGGACGCTGCCGGTCCGGGGCGCGTCGGCGCACAACCTGCGCGACGTCGACGTCGACATCCCGCTCGGGGTTCTCGTCGTGGTGACCGGCGTCGCCGGTTCCGGCAAGAGCTCGCTGCTGCACCGGTCGCTGCCCCGCCAGGCGGGGCCGGCGGGCGAGCGGGTGGTCTCGATCGACCAGAGTCCCGTCCGCGGCTCGCGGCGCAGCAGTCCGGCGACGTACACCGGGCTGCTCGAGCCGGTCCGCAGGGCGTTCGCCAAGGCGAACGGCGTGAGGCCCGCGCTGTTCAGCGCCAACTCCGAGGGCGCCTGTCACACCTGCAGCGGCGCCGGCGTCGTCTACACCGACCTGGCGATGACGGCCGGCGTCGCCACGGTCTGCGAGGAGTGCGAGGGCAGGCGCTTCTCGGCTGCCGTGCTCGAGCACCGCCTCGGCGGCAAGGACATCAGCCAGGTGCTCGCGATGTCGGTGGCCGAGGCCCAGGCCTTCTTCGAGGCCGGTGAGGCGCGCACGCCGGCGGCGCACGCGGTTCTGCGCCGGCTCGGCGACGTCGGGCTCGGCTACCTCAGCCTCGGGCAGCCGCTCACGACGCTGTCCGGCGGCGAGCGGCAGCGGCTGAAGCTGGCCACGTCCCTCGGCGAGGAGGGCGGTGTGTACGTCCTCGACGAGCCCACCGCCGGCCTGCACCTCGCCGACGTCGAGCAGCTGCTCGGCCTGCTCGACCGGCTCGTCGACGGCGGCAGGAGCGTGCTCGTCGTCGAGCACTCGCAGGCCGTCATGGCGCACGCCGACTGGATCATCGACCTGGGTCCCGGCGCCGGGTCCGCCGGCGGCCGCGTCGTCTTCGAGGGCACCCCCGCCGACCTCGTCGCCGCCCGCTCCACCCTCACCGGCCAGCACCTGGCGGCCTACGTGGGCGCTTGAGAGGTCGCCCGCGCTCCGCCGGGTTGCCGCATCCACCGCCGTGACCTAGCATCGTTACATGCCGATGACGACGGAGACCGCCGACGCCACCGCCGACATCAGCGCCGCGGTGAGTCTGTTCCGCGGACTGGCCGACCCTGCCCGCCTCGCGATCGTGCGGCACCTGGCGCTGGGCGAGCACCGCGTCGTGGACCTCACCGCGCACCTCGGGCTCGCGCAGTCGACGGTGTCGGGGCACCTGGCGTGCCTCAAGGAGTGCGGCCTGGTCGCCGCCCGCGCGAAGGGACGCGCGTCGCTCTACTCCCTGGCCCGGCCCGAGCTGCTCGACCTGCTCGCGGCCGCGGAGCGCCTGCTCGGCGCGACCGGCGAGGCCGTCGCGCTCTGCCCCACGTACGGACAGGAGTCCGGCTCGTGACTGCCGTGCACGAGCACACCGCTGCTCACGAGGCGTCCCGCGCGCTGCCCGCGGCCGAGCGGGACCGGCTCGGGCGCCGCGCGCGGCTGCTCGCCGCCGCGAGCGTCGCGTACAACGGCACGGAGGCGGTGATCGCGATCGCTGCGGGGACCGTCGCCGGCAGCGCGGCGCTGGTCGGCTTCGGCCTGGACTCGGTGGTCGAGGTGTCGTCGGGGCTCGTCATCCTCTGGCAGTTCCGCCACTCCCTGCCCGAGAGCCGCGAGCGGCAGGCGCTGCGCCTCATCGCGTTGTCGTTGTTCGCGCTCGCCGCGTACGTCGCGCAGGACTCGGTACGCGCCCTGCTTACCGGCGCCGAGCCGTCCGCGTCCGCGGTCGGGATCGCGCTGGCGGCCACGAGCCTCGTCCTCATGCCGTTCCTGTCCCGGGCGCAGCGCCGCACCGGCCGGGCGCTGCACTCCTCCGCGGTGGTCGCCGACTCGACGCAGACGCTGCTGTGCACGTACCTGTCCGCGGTGCTGCTCGTCGGGCTCGTCCTCAACGCTGCCCTGGGCTGGGCCTGGGCCGACCCGGTGGCCGGACTCGTCATCGCCGCCGTCGCCGCCAAGGAGGGCCGGGACGCCTGGCGCGGCGAAGGCTGCTGCGGCCCGGCGGAAGCGCTGACCTCCGACGACGAGCTCCCTGGCGCCGCAGATGGCGCCTGCTCGGCCCGCGGGTGCTGCTGAGCAGCCCGCACGGGCACGGCCTGCCCGACCGGACCGCCACGACCGGACG
>JALYNK010000380.1 GCA_030773235.1 Actinomycetota bacterium
GCCGCCGCCCGCGGGCGGCGCGCCGTCGGTCGGGCTGTCCGCAGTCCCGCCGGAGAGCAGCTCCTTCTCCCAGTCCGGGAGCGGCTCGTCGGCGCCGAGCTGGCCGGCCGGGGCGCCGTCGTAGGACGGCTTGTCGTCCGCACCGGCCGCACCGGCCGCCCCGCCGCCACCGCGCGACATGAGGCCGTCCGCGACCGCGTCGGCGATGACGCGGGTGAAGACCTGGATCGACCGGATCGCGTCGTCGTTGCCCGGGATCTTGTAGTCGACGAGGTCGGGGTCGCAGTTGGTGTCGAGGATCGCGACGACCGGGATCCCGAGCTTGCGGGCCTCGTTGACGGCGAGGTGCTCCTTGTTGGTGTCGACCACCCACACCGCGCTCGGGGTGCGGGTCATCTCGCGGATGCCACCGAGCGTGCGCTCGAGCTTGGTCCGCTCGCGGTCGAGGACCAGCGCCTCCTTCTTCGTCAGCACCGTCTGACCGCCCGTCTGCTCGATCATCTCGAGCTCCTTGAGGCGCTGCAGCCGCTTGTAGACGGTGGCGAAGTTGGTGAGCATGCCGCCGAGCCACCGCTCAGTGACGAACGGCATCCCGACGCGCTTCGCCTGCTCGGTGATCGACTCCTGCGCCTGGCGCTTGGTGCCGATGAACATGACCGTCCCGCCGTGGGCGACGGTCTCCTTGACGAAGTCGTACGCCCGGTCGATGTAGCCGAGCGTCTGCGTCAGGTCGATGATGTAGATGCCGTTGCGCTCGGTGAAGATGAAGCGCTTCATCTTCGGGTTCCAGCGCTTGGTCTGGTGCCCGAAGTGCGCGCCGCTCTCCAGCATCTGGCGCATGGTGATGACGGCCATGAGGCCCCTTCTGTCCGCACGGGACCGCCAGGCCGCTGATCAGGCGACCGGCGGGCGTGCCGTCGGTTGTCGCGGACCACCGGTCGGCGGCCCGCCCTGGCGCCCGAGCACGCCCCACCCCGCCGGCTCGACGAGCCCGGGGACCGCTGAGGCGCCACTGCCCACAGGGGGCCCGCGGGCGCGCGAAGTCGATCCGGCGAGCCGGACCGCTGCGCCGAGTGTACGCGCGGCGGTCCGGACGACCGTCGCGGCGACGGACGGCACGTGCCTGCTCCCGTGCCGCTCGTCCCCAGGCCCGCCCGCCGTCCCCAGCCGGTGCAGGTGCCCCGGCCGTGCCCGGGGCGCTGCCGGACCGTCCGTGCGTGCTCCCGCTCCTGCTCTCCCGCCCCCGCAGGCGCCCGCTGTGCTCCAGCGCCCACCGGGCGCTCCTCGCCGTGGTGCTGCCCGCGCTGCTGTCCCTGCTCGACGCCCGGCCGGTCGCGGCCGCGCCCACAGCCGTGCCGACGTCCGGGCCCACAGCCGGGGCGTTCTCCGGCGCGTGGGACTGGCCGCTCCAGGAGCGACCGCCGCTCGGCCGCACGTTCCGCCCCGGCGTCACGCGCTACGCCCCCGGGCACCGGGGCGTGGACCTGGTGGGCGAGGCGGGTGCGGCGGTGCTCGCGGCCGGGGCGGGCCGGGTGGCGTACGCAGGGCCGCTGGCCGGCCGCGGCGTCGTCGTGGTCGTGCAGGCAACGGCTGCAGGAGAACACCCCTAAGAGGCTCGGCTACGCAGCTCGGCGCCGGTACCTGTGCAGCACCGCCAGCTCCGGCAGGGTCCAGCCCCGGAACGTGCCGGGGACCTCGGAGTGGCTGCCGGCCTCCACCCGCACGGTGAGCTCGGGGTTGCTGTAGAGCCTGGCCGCCGCCGACACGATCACGGCGGCGAGGTCCGCCTCCATCGAGTGCACGGTGACCGGCGTCCCGTTGACCGTCGCCGTCGTCGTCCCCGCCGCGAACCCGCGCCCCCGGGTGTACGCCCGGACCAGCAGGGTCACCGCCCGGACGACGTGGTCGGCCTGGCTCGGCTCCGCGTCCGGGTCGACCTCGTCGCCCAGGAACCTCAGCAGCGCCGGGCCGTCCGGGCCGGTCGCCATCAGACCGTCACGCCGCGCAGCACCACCACGGCCTCGGGGTTCAGCGGCGCCGCGTCGTACCGCGCCACTACCCGGATGCCGCACTGGTCGTAGTCCGCGTACCGCTCGGTCAAGATCTTCACGCTCGGTGCCATGTCGCGGGCCACCGCGATCTGAGAGAAGTCCGCCAACACCACCGAGGTCCTGCCACCCTCGTTCACCGTCGTCGTCGCCGGGTCGTCCGCCGACGCCGGGATCCTGTTCGTGATGGTGACGGGCAGGCCGAGCAGCCGGTACGCGGTGTCCTGCGTCGGGTCGGGCTGCAGGACGTACGAGTTCGACCCGGTGGCGCTCTTGATCTTCCGCAGGGCAACGAAGTCCCGGCTCGTCATCATCCAGCGGCACCGGGCGGTGTCGACGTTCGCCGCCAGCAGCAGCCCAAGCGCGTCGTGCAGGTCGTCCAGGCTCAGCGCTTCCACGTTCGGGATCTCCTGGACGCCCGCGTAGTTCAGGATGCCCTGC
>JALYNK010000381.1 GCA_030773235.1 Actinomycetota bacterium
CCCCGGCCTGCCGTGGGGACCGCTGTCCTCCGACCGTGTGCTCACGGAACTCCTCCTGTTCCTGCTGCTGCTCGCGCCGGGTCTACCAGACGTGCCCGCGGTCAGCCGAACGCCGCACCCGCCAGGATCCCGCCGCCGCCGGCCGCAGCCAGCGCGAGGGTCACCCGCCGGGCCGCCGCGGCGCCAGGCGGCGGGCCACCAGGCGCCCGAGCGCCGCTCCGGCCGCGAGCGCCGCCAGGCACCCCGCGACCAGCCCGCCGCCGACGTCCGGCAGCCCGAGAGCGGCGAGCGCCACCGCGTTGTTGCCGAGGAAGAACACCTGCAGCGTGGCCACGGCGCGGTCCGGCGGCCAGCCGGCGTTCGCGGCCCACAGCACCAGCGGCGGGCCGGCGACGCCCGACACGACGTTGGTGACCGACGCGACGAGCGCCGCCACGAGCATCCCCGTACGCCCGCCCGCCGCGGCCCAGCGCCCGCCGACGGCGAGCAGCGCGGCGACGAGCACCGCGGCGGCGCCCGCGAGCGCCGCGGCCGGCCGGTCGGGGAGGTCGCGGAGCAGACGGGCCACCAGCGGTGTGGCGAGCAGCGTCGGCACGAGCAGCAGCAGCCCGGTCCGCGCGTCCACGTCGGCGCGCAGCCGCACGAGCAGCACGGCGTTGAGGACGAGCGAGAGCAGCACGACGAGCCGTACGCCGTCGTGCGGCCCGAGCGCGACGACCAGCAGCGGACCGCTCAGCAGACCGACGCCGAGGCCGCCGACGGACTGCGCGACCGCCCCGAGCGCCACGGCCAGCAGCACGGCGGCGGTCAGCACGAGCCGGCCGGGCCAGCGCCCCTCAGCGCCGTGGTCCGCTCCGCCTCCACCTCCTCGCGCACCGGGCAGCTCCGCAGGTGGTCGCCGACGAGCCCGCAGGCCTGCAGCAGCGAGTAGACCGTCACCGGCCCGACGAACACGAACCCGGCGCGCTTGAGCTGCCGCGCGAGAGCGGCGCTCGCCGGCGAGCTGGCCGGGACGTCCTCCCAGCGCTCCGGCGGTGGCCCGGACACCGCGTACGGACGGACGAGCGCCGGCAGCCCCCCGTGCGCGCGCAGGGCGAGGGTGGCCCGCGCGTTGGTGACGCAGGCGGTCAGCTTGGGCCGCGAGCGGATCAGCCGGGCGTCCGCCAGCAGCGGCTCGACGTCGAGCGCGGCGACAGCCTCGGGCTCGAACCCGCGGAACACCTCGCGCAGCGCGGGCCGCTTGCGCAGGACCGTGATCCAGGCCAACCCGGCCTGGAAGCCCTCGAGGCAGATCTTCTCGTACAGCTGGCGCTCGGACAGCTGCGGCCGGCCCCACTCGGTGTCGTGGTAGCGCTCGTACAGCGGGTCGCCCTCGCCGAAGCACCGGCGTCCCGGCGGGGCCGGCTGTTCAGCGGTGTGCGCCCGGGTCACAGCGTCCGGGAGAGCGCCTTCAGCGGCATGCGCAGGTCGGCGAGCATCGCGAGGTCCTCGGTGGCCGGTCGGCCGAGGGTGGTGAGGTAGTTGCCGACGATCACCGCGTTGACCCCGCCGAGCATGCCGTCGCGGGCGAGGTCGCCGAGCGTAAGCTCGCGGCCCCCGGCGTAGCGCAGGATCGTGCGGGGCAGTGCGAGGCGGAACACGGCCACGGCCCGCAGGGCGTCCGAGGCAGGCATGAGCGGCTGGTCGCCGAACGGCGTGCCGGGTCGCGGGTTGAGGAAGTTGAGCGGGACCTCGTCGGGCTCGAGCTCGGCGAGCTGCGCGGCGAACTCCGCGCGCTGCTCCAGCGTCTCGCCCATGCCGAGGATCCCGCCGCAGCAGACCTCCATGCCGGCCTCCCGCACACGGCGCAGGGTCGACGTGCGCTCCTCCCACGTGTGGGTGGTGACCACCTGCGGGAAGTACGAGCGCGCGGTCTCGAGGTTGTGGTTGTAGCGGTGCACGCCGACCGCGACGAGCCGGTCGACCTGCTCCTGCGTGAGCATCCCGAGCGAGCAGGCGACCTGGATGTCGACGGCCTCGCGGATCGCGCGGACGCCCGCCTCCACCTGCTGCATGAGCCGCTCGTCGGGGCCGCGCACCGCGGCGACGATGCAGAACTCGGTCGCTCCGGTGGCCCGCGTCTCGACCGCGGCCTGCACCAGCGACGTGATGTCCAGCCACGCCGCGCGCACCGGGGACGCGAACAGCCCGGACTGCGAGCAGAAGTGGCAGTCCTCCGGGCACCCGCCGGTCTTCAGGCTGACGATGCCCTCGACCTCGACCTCCGGGCCGCAGTACCGCTCCCGGACCTGGTGGGCGAGCTCCAGGAGCTCGGGCAGCCGCGCGTCGGGCAGCCGCAGGCAGGCCAGCGCCTGCTGCTCCGTCAGGCCGACGCCCTGCTCGAGCACCTGCTCCCGCACCTGCTGCAGCAGGTCGGGCGGGGGCGCCGACGCCGGGTCGGCCGGGGGAGGAGCGAGCACCTCGGTCACCCG
>JALYNK010000382.1 GCA_030773235.1 Actinomycetota bacterium
GGCTCGAGACGCGCGGGACCGGGCCGGCCGGCCGCAGTGCCGTCAGCAGGCCGCTCCGTCAGCCGGCACGGCGGACCGGCCCCGTCAGCCGGCTCCTCAACTGGCCCGGCGCACCGGGGGCGCCTCGGCGAGCACCGGCTCGCGGCGCTCGGCCCTGGCGGCGGCGATCTCCGCCTTCGCCTGGGTGGCGTACGTGTCGACGTACTCCTGCCCGGACAGCAGCATGAGCTCGTACATGATCTCGTCGGTGATCGAGCGCAGGACGAAGCGGTCGTCCTCCATGCCGGCGTAGCGCCGGAAGTCGAGCGGCTTGCCGATGCGCATGCCCACGCGGCCCAGCCGCGGGACGAGCTTGCCGGTGGGCTGCACCCAGTCGGTGTTGATCATCGCGACGGGGATGACCGGGACGCCGGCCTCGAGCGCCAGGCGCGCGATGCCCGTCTTGCCCCGGTAGAGCCGGCCGTCCGGGGAGCGGGTGCCCTCCGGGTAGAGGCCCAGGACCCCGCCTTCGTCGAGGATGCGGCGCGCGGTGCGCAGCGCCGCCTCGCTCGCCGAGCCGCCGCTGCGGTCGATCGGGACCTGCCCGACGCCGCAGAAGAACCAGCGGGTGAGCCAGCCCTTGAGACCGCGGCCGGTGAAGTAGTCGCTCTTGGCGAGGAACGTGACCTTCCGCGGCAGCACGAGCGGCAGGAAGATGCTGTCGGAGAACGACAGGTGGTTGCTGGCGAGGATCGCGCCGCCGGTGGCCGGCACGTACGAGGCGCCCTGGACCCACGGCCGGAAGCACACGCGCAGCACGGGCGTCAAGAGCGCCTTGACGACCCAGTAGAACACCGCCGCCCCCGTTCCGCGCCCCCCGCACGTGCGCCGCGCGGCCCCCGACCCTAGGCCCGCGGCCCGGGGCGCAGCAACGAGCCCGTCCTGCCGCCGGACGGACGGCGGAGCCGGAGCGGACGGAGGAGTGTCCCGGCGCCGGCGGGTGACGTGCCCGGCCGGCGGCGCAGAGCCCTCGTCGCGGGGCTCCTCGCGTGCGAGCATGGCTGTCCTCGTGCTGCTGGACGCAGGCGGGCGGAGAGGACGAGCGTGAGCGTGCTGCCGGGCGCCGAGCCCGTCGACCTGGCCGGCGGGCCGGTCGGCGTGCTGCTCTGCCACGGCTTCACCGGCACCCCGCAGAGCGTCCGCCCGTGGGCCGAGCACCTCGCCGCCGAGGGGCTCACCGTCCGCGCGCCGCTCCTGCCCGGTCACGGCACCCGCTGGCAGGACCTCGCGCGGACCACGTTCGCGGACTGGTACGGCGAGGTCGAGCGGGCGTTCGACGACCTGCGCGGCCGCTGCACCCAGGTGTTCGTCGGCGGCCTGTCGATGGGCGGCGCGCTCGCGCTGCGCCTCGCGGAGCTGCGCCGCGAGCAGGTCGCCGGGCTCGTCGTCGTCAACACCTCGCTGGCCACCGAGCGGCGCCTCGCCCGCCTCGGCCCGCTGCTCAGCAGGGTGGTCCCCTCGCTGCCGGGCGTCGCCGGCGACCTCGCCCGGCCCGACGTCCACGAGCTGGCGTACGACCGCATGCCGCTGCGAGCCTTCGTCTCGCTCCAGCAGGCCTGGCCGGTCGTCCGGCGCGACCTGCCGCTCGTCAGCTGCCCGGTGCTGGCGTACCGCAGCCGGGTCGACCACGTCGTCGAGCCGCTGAGCGGCCGGCTGCTCGCCGAGGGGCTGGCCGGCGGCCCGGCGGCGGGACGGGTCGAGGAGCGGGTGCTCGAGCGCAGCTTCCACGTCGCGACCCTCGACCACGACGCTCCCGAGATCTTCGCGGGCACCGCGGCGTTCGTGCGTGCGCACGCGGGGGTGCCCGAGCAGGCGGGCCGGGCATGACCGCCGCGGAGGACCCGGGCGTCCCCGGCCGCCGCGCCAACGGCCTGCAGGCGGCCGACTGGGGCGCGCTCGTCGATCTCGACCCCCGCCTGTCGGAGGGCCTGCTGGCCCGGCTCGCCGAGGCGGGCGTCGCGGCCTACGTCGAGCCGGCGAGCACCGTCGACCGCCTGCACCGCGCGGTCGTCATGCCCGGCCGGCCGCTGGACCGGCTCTGGGTCGACCCGGCGCGCGCCGACTCGGCCCGGGAGGTCGTGGCCGCCGAGGTCGCCGACCTCACCGCCTTGCTCGCCGAGGACGACCCCTCCGCCGACGCCGGCGGCCTCGTGCAGCCCGTGCCGCGCACCGCCGCTCCCCGGGTGCTGCCGCCACCCGCGCTCCCGACCGCGCGCACCGGTCCGCGCGAGACGCCCCGCCGCCGCCCGGGCGACGACGCCCGACGGGCCGAGGAGGAGGCCTTCGCGCGGCTGGTGGCGGACTTCCACCGCGACGCGGGTGAGCGGAGCTGGCCCGACGCCGAGGACCTGCCCCGCCCGGCGGCCGCGCCCGATCCGGCCTCCGCCGACCCGTCCCCCGCCCCGCCCGGCAGCGGTGCCCTCGGGTC
>JALYNK010000383.1 GCA_030773235.1 Actinomycetota bacterium
CGCCCGCGGCCAGCACGGCGGCGGCGACCGCCACCGCACCGGTGCGCCAGTCCACGAGCGCGACGACGCCGAGCCCGCCCGCGACGGCGGTGAGCACGACGAGCGCCGCGGACTCGCGCAGCCTCACCCGCCGCTCCGCACCGACCGTGCCGTCGTCGTGTCGCGCATGTTGCGTTCGGGTACCAGTCGGCCACGTGGAGGAGCAGACTGGCCGCTCGACGCGGGCAGCCCACGACCCCGGCGCGGTCCGAGCCGGAGGAGGAACGCTGTGAGCACGCCGCACCTGCGGGTGGAGGTCACCGGCGAGACCTTCCCGCTACGGGAAGGCGTCACCACGGTCGGGCGCGGCAGCACGGTGGACGTCCGGCTGGACGACCCGAGCGTCTCGCGCCTGCACGCAGAGGTCGTGCGTCGCGGGTCGCACGTGTACGTGTCCGACCTCGGCCTGTCGGCCAACGGCACCCAGGTCAACGGGCGGCCGGTGGGACGCCGTGTCCTGCTCGACGGCGACGTCGTCGCCTTCGGGGTGGCCCGGGTGCGCGTCGGCGGCCTGGCCGGTGCGGTGGAGGAGGGCGACACCGCGCAGCTGCGGCTGTCGTCGCCCGACCTGACCCGCCGGGAGCTCGAGGTCCTGCAGGCGCTGTGCAGGCCGGCGTTGGCGCACCAGCCCTTCGTGGCGCCGGCCACGGTGCAGGAGGTCGCCGAGGAACTCGTGGTGACCGAGGCGGCGGTCAAGCAGCACCTGCTGCGGCTGTACCACAAGTTCCGCATCCCTGAGGGCGGCGACCGGCGCGCCCGGCTGGCCAACGCGGTGGTGGGCGCGGGCGTCGTCAAGCCCGCCCCCGACGACGGCGTGGCCCGCGCCGGCTGAGCCCGCTCAGCGCGGCGAGGACGGGCCGGGCCGCCGCTCGGCCGCCTCGACGCAGTTGCGGAAGAGCATCGCCACGGTCGTCGGTCCCACCCCGCCGACCCGCGGAGTGATCGCGCCGGCGACCTCCGCGCAGCTCTCGTCGACGTCCGGCAGCAGCCGCCGCCCCTCGTAGCGCACGCCGCCGCCGACGACTGCGGCACCGGGCCGGACGTGCTCCGGCCGGAGGATGCCGGGGACGCCCGCGGCGGCCACGACCACCTCGGCGCGGCGGGTGTACGCCCCCCAGTCCGGCACCCCGGTGTGGACGACGGTGACCGCGGCGTTCGCCGTCGGCCGTTTCTGGGTCAGCAACAAGGCGAGCGGGCGGCCGAGCGTCGTGCCGCGCCCCAGCACGCACACCTCCCGGCCGGCCACCGGCACGCCGTGGTGGGCGAGCAGCGCCTCGATGCCGGCCGGCGTGCACGGCACCGGTCCCGGCATGCCGAGCGCCAGCCGACCCATGTTGGTCGGGTGCAGCCCGTCGACGTCCTTGTCGGGGTCCATCTCGAGCAGCGCGGCCTCGAAGTCGATCTGCGGCGGGGTGGGGTGCTGCACCAGCATCGCGTCGACGGCGGAGTCGTCGTTGAAGGCACGGATCGCCGAGACGACGTCGGCCTGGGTGGCGTCGTCGGGGAGCTGCTGGTGCGGGCTGTCCAGCCCGAGCTCGCCCGCCCGCTCCATCTTCATGCGGATGTAGCCGGCGCTCGCCGAGTCGCTGCCGACCAGGATCGTTCCGAGCCCAGGGCGGCGCCCGGCCGCGGCGAGCGCGGCGATGCGGGGCCGCAGGTCGGCGTACACCGCCTCGGCGACGGGCGCTCCGGGCAGCAGGCGGGCGGTCACCGGGCTCTCACGCGGCAGGAGGGTAGCGACGTGCTTACGGTCCTCCCGTGGCGACGGCGTTCCCTCCGGCCTTCTTCTCCCGCGACGACGAGCGGCCGGACCGGGAGTTCTACGCCGTGCCGCGGCTGGTGCAGCACCTCGACGAGCACGCGGTGGCCGCGGTCGGCGCGCTGTACGAGGAGCTCGGCCTGACGGGCGACGTCCTCGACCTGATGAGCAGCTGGGTCAGTCACTTCCGCACCCCGCCCCGCTCGCTCACCGTGCTGGGCCTCAACGCGGTGGAGCTCGACGCGAACCCGGCGGCCACCGCGCGGGTGGTGCACGACCTCAACGCCGATCCGGCGCTGCCGTTCGAGGACGCGTCGTTCGACGCGGTCGTCAACTGCGTGTCGATCGACTACCTGGTCCGCCCGGTCGAGGTGCTGCGTCAGGTGGCGCGGGTGCTGCGTCCCGGCGGGCTGTCGGTGTGCACGTTCAGCAACCGGTGTTTCCCGACCAAGGCGGTACGGGGGTGGCTCGCCGTCGCCGAGCAGGACCGGCCGCTCGTCGTCGCGGAGTTCCACCGCCAGGCCGGCGGCTTCGCCGAGCCGGGAGTGCAGCAGCGGGTGCGCGGCACCTGGCGGACCGACCCGCTCTGGGCCGTGTGGGCGGCGCGGCACGCCGGCTCGTAGGCCGCGTCGGCCGGTGGGCCCGCTAG
>JALYNK010000384.1 GCA_030773235.1 Actinomycetota bacterium
TCGCCGGCGACCGTGACGGCGCCCTGCTCGAGCACGACGTCGACCGAGGACACGCCGGCGACCTCACCGACCTCCTCCTTGACCGACGCCACGCAGTGGCCGCAGGTCATGCCGGACACGGTGTAGGCGCGCTGCTCCACGGGAGCCCCCCTCGATCGCTGGTCCGCACTGAAACGTACCCCGGGGGGGTATGTGTTCCCCGTCGGGACGGAGGACCCGACTGGCGCCGCGGACCGCCGCTGCGCGGCGCCACCCAGGAGCAGCCGCAGCACCGGCTCCGGTGCGGGCGCGCTCGACGAGGTCGCGCTGGGCCTGCTGGACGGCCACGCGCGGCACTGCCTGTCCGGACACCGGAGCGGTCCGACCGACCTCGACGAGCAGGTCGCCGAGCTCGTGCGCGCGGTCGGGCGGCTGCTGCGGCGATGACGGCTCCCGCGACGGGTCAGGTGATCTCGAGCAGCTTCTCGCGCACCGCGTAGACGACCGCCTCCATGCGCGAGTGCAGCTGCAGCTTCTCGAGGATGTTGCGGATGTGGTTCTTGACCGTGTTCTCGCTGATGAACAGCTGCTTGGCGATGTCGCGGTTGTTGAGGCCCTTCGCGACGAGCTTGAGGACCTCCATCTCGCGGTCGGTGAGCCGGGGCGTGGGAACCTGCTGCCGGTCATCGCCGCGCCGGCTCATCGACGCGAACTCGGTGATCAGCTTCGACGCCATCGACGGGCTGATGAGGCTCTGACCGCCGTGCACCGCGCGGATCGCGGTGGCGACCTCGTCGATCGAGATCTCCTTGAGCAGGTAGCCCATGGCGCCGGCCTTGATGGCCTCGTAGAGGTCGGCCTCCTCGTCGGAGATCGTCAGCATGATGATCTTCGCGGACGGCACGGCGTCGTGGATCGCGCCGCACGCCTCGATGCCACCGCGCTTGGGCATCCGCACGTCCATGAGCACGATGTCCGGCAGGTGCTCGGCGGCCCGGTGCACCGCCTCGCTGCCGTCGCCGGCCTCGCCCACGACCTCGATGTCGGGCTCCTGCTCCAGCACCATCTGCAGGCCGCGTCGGAACAGGGCGTGGTCGTCGACGACGAGCACCTTGATCGGGTCGACCGGCAGGGTCCCGGTCGCCGGGGACGGCGTGTCCGGGGGCTGTTCGGTCACAGGACCTCCTCGCGCGCGGATGCGGTCGCGGGCCGGGGTGTGTGGTGCGACGACGGGCCGGGGGCGCGCACACAGGGACATCGAGCATGACACGCCCGCAGAACGGCGCGCGGCCGCGCCGGAGCACGGTCGGAGAGCACGCTCCGGAGCACCGAGCGCTCCCGCGCCGGGTGCACCGGAGAGCTACGAGGTCGCGAGCCGCAGCACGCCGTAGTCGTAGCCGTGCCGCCGGTAGACGACGCTCGGGAGCGCGCGCTCCGCGTCCATGAACAGGTAGAAGTCGTGCCCGACGAGCTCCATCTCGTGCAGGGCGTCCTCGACGGTCATCGGCCGCGCCTCGTGCGTCTTGTCCCGCACGATGAGCGACCGCGTGTCGTCCGCCCGTCCGTCGCTCGCGCCGGTGCCGTCCAGCGGCTCCGTGCTCTGCGCTGTCGGGCGCTCCAGCAGCGCCACCGGACCGTCGGCGCCGACGGGCGGCAGGTCCAGCGGGAGCGACGCGGTGACCTCGGCCACCGACGGCGGCGTCTTGCCGCCGTGGTGCACGCGCCGCCGGTCGTGCTGCTTGCGGAGCCGGGCCTCGAGCTTGAGGACGGCGGTGTCCAACGCGGCGTAGAACGTCTCGGCGCAGGCCTCGGCGCGGATCACCGGTCCCTTGCTGGCGACCGTGATCTCCACGCGCTGGCACTTGGCGGCCTGCCGGGGGTTGCGCTCGTGCGCGAGCTCGACGTCCACCCGGAGAGCCCGCGCGTCGAGGCGCTCGCTCGGTGCGAGCTTGTCGGCCACGTGCTGCCGGAAGTGCTCCGGCACCTCGACGTTGCGGCCCTTCACCACGATGTCCACGTGCGCTCCTACGGGGTCGGTACCGATGTCGTCGCCCGGCGACGTCTGCGGTGTCCCCCGGTCCTCGCGTCGGGAACGCCGCCGGACGATGTGCACGCTGAGTGGTGAACCGTAGACCCTGGGTCGCTGCCGCTCCGTGGCGGCCGCGCGGGCCGCGGCGCTGGGTCGCGGCGACGACCGCGGCGCCCCGCACGTCGGCGCCGACTGCCCACAGCGCCCGCGCGGCCTCGCACAGCGTCGCTCCGGTGGTCAAGACGTCGTCGACGACCACCACCGGACCCCGGGGCGGGTCAGCGACGGCCAGCGCGCCGGTCAGGTTGGCCGCCCGGGCGCTCGCGTCGAGACCCGCCGAGTCACGGACCTGGCGGGCGACGGTCAGCACCGGCGCGACCTCCAGCCCGTCGCGTGCGGCCGCGGCCCGCGCCAGGCGCAGGGCGTGGTCGTGCC
>JALYNK010000385.1 GCA_030773235.1 Actinomycetota bacterium
GCCACCGCCCCGTGGTGGTGGCCAGCCAGCCCACGCCCTCGGTGAGCAGCGTCTTCATCCGGGCATCGGCCGCCGCCTTGGCGTCGAGCGCCGCGACGACGCGCTCGTAGTGCCTGTCGGGCAGCCGGTCGTGCGGGTACATGGCGCGGGTCATCGCGACGAGCGCGGTCGCGCTGTCCTGGTCGAGGGCCTGGAGCGTGCCCAGCTCGGTGGTGGTCGGGTCCACGCCGGCCTGCCTGTCGCCGATCGCCGCGTCGGCGGCGCGGACCCCGCCCTCGCTGCTGACCTGACCGTCGAGCCCGACGGACTCCGTGTGGGCGGGCTGCTGCTCGTCGTGGAACGGCTGTGGCTCGGGGGTCGGGGGCGTGGCTGTCGAGTGGGTGGAGCCGGTGGACGGGTCGGACTGCTGCTGGGTCATGCGGCGCCTCTCTCCGTGCGCCGTTGGGTCGCGACGACGTCCCGGCGCTGTGGTTCGACCGGACGGACCTCCCGCGGGACGCGGCCCCCGCGCTGCGCGGGCGGGCTCGGAGTGGTTCGAGAGGCGCGGAGCGTATCCCCGTGCGCCGCGCTCTCCAGAAGCGGTCGGCGACCCGGCCTGACGAGCAGCACGCGCAGGGGCGGCGAGTGAGCGACCGCGGTCGGGGGCAGGTCCGCCGCGGCGCCCCCGGCCGGCGGGCGCCGGGGCGGACGCCCGGTGGTTCCGCCGTACCGCGAGCTGGAGGGATGGCGATGATCTTCATCACGGCGAAGTTCCGCGTACGGCCCGAGGACGCCGATCGCTGGCCCGAGATCTCCCGGCCGTTCACCGAGGCCACCCGCGGGGAGCAGGGCTGCCTGTGGTTCGACTGGTCGCGCAGCCTCGACGACCCGCACGAGTACGTGCTGGTCGAGGCGTTCCGCGACGGCGAGGCCGGCGGGGCGCACGTGCAGTCGGACCACTTCAAGCAGGCCCAGCGCGACCTCCCCCCGCACCTGCAGGAGACCCCGCGCATCGTGCACTTCGAGGTGCCGCAGGACGACTGGTCGCGGCTCGGCGAGCTCGAGGTGCCCGGCTCGAGCTGAGCCGGGCACCGGCCCGACGACGCGCGTCAGCGCGGCGCGAGTGCGCTGCTGAGCCGCTCCTGCCGGGTGGCCTCGACCGGCGCGAGGCCGAGCGACGCGGTGCTGAGCCGCGTCCCGCCGCCGGTGGTGCCGGCATCGGTGCTGACCACGACGGTGACGGCGCCGACCGCCGGCACGCCCGAGAGCTCCTCGCCGGGCGAGCCGATCAGGAGGTCCTCGCGGCCGTCGGCGTCGAGGTCGCCCGTCGCCACGGTCCCGCCGAAGCCGTCCTCCCGCTCGGTCGACCCGGGCATGCCCGCGGTGTCCTGGCTGACCGCCTGCGCGTCGGTGCTGGTGAGCCGGGCAGGCCCGCCGCGCAGGAGCACCACCCGCTGGGTATCGGTGCCGGCCAGCAGATCGGCGTGGTCGTCGCCGTCCACGTCGCCGAGGGCTGCGCCGGTGAACGACCGGGACCCCGCGCCGGACGGGACGCCCGGCGAGCGCGTCGACCAGGTCGCCCGGCTGGCCGGGTCGAGACCGACGGGCGAGCCGCGGAACACCGCGAGCTTCCGGTCCTCGAACTCCTGCTCATCCGGCACGACGATGTCGACGTCGAGCACGCCCACCACGAGCTCGTCGATGCCGTCGCCCGTGATGTCGCCCGCGGCGAGGTCGATGCCGAACTGGTCGTCGCCCGGGCCGGTGAGGACACCGCTGCCGTCCGCGCTCGGGCCGGCCGGTCCGCCGGGCAGCCCGTGCACGATCCCGGAGCTGTTGCCGAACTGGTCACCGGGCGCCGTGACGAGGAGCTCCTCCGCGCCGTCGCCGTCGAGGTCGGCGAACTCCACGGCGCTGCCGAAGGCGTCGGACGTCTCCGGCGAGCCTGCGATGCCCGCCGTCGCCTGCGACAGCCAGCGGGACCGGTCGGGCAGCAGCCCGGTCCGGCTGCCCGGCACGAAGGTGACCACGCCGGTGCCGCCATCGGCGTGCTCGTTCGGCGCGCCGACGGCCAGGTCGTCGACGCCGTCGCCGTTCGCGTCGCCCACGGCGAGCGACAGGCCGAAGAAGTCGTTGCCCTCCGCGACCCCGGTGATGCCGGCCGTGTCCTGGCTCAGGAACGCGGCTCCGCGCAGCCCTGTCGGGGACCCGTGCAGCACGACGACCGCGCCGGCGCCGGGCGCCGCGCCGACCTGCTCGTACGGCGCACCCACCACGAGGTCGTCGAAGCCGTCGCCGTTGACGTCGCCGCTCGCGAGCACGGCACCCGTGTTGTCGAACGGCTCCGCGGCGCCGGGTACGCCGGGCGAGGCCTGGCTGATGCGCCGCGGCGCGAGGCCGGGGCGCGAGTAGCGCACGACGACCGCGCCGGCCCGCTCGTCCCCGGCGATCTCCGCTC
>JALYNK010000386.1 GCA_030773235.1 Actinomycetota bacterium
CGCGGAGCTCGGCGAGCTGGCCGGGTGGCTGAGCGAGGCGCGGCGCGAGGCCGCTGCGCGGTTCGGGGCCGCGGTGACGGCGGAGCTCGCGGAGCTGGCCATGCCGCACGCCCGGGTCGTGGCGCAGCTGGCCGTGCGCGAGGAGGCCGGCGGTCTGCGGGTCGGCGACCGGGAGCTGGCGGCGGGCCCGCACGGCGTGGACGACGTCGAGCTGCTGCTCGAGCCGCACCCCGGCGCGCCGCCGCGACCGCTGCACCGTGGCGCGTCGGGCGGAGAGCTGTCCCGCGTCATGCTCGCGGTGGAGGTCGTCTTCGCCGGTGCTGATCCGGTCCCCGTGCTCGTCTTCGACGAGGTGGACGCGGGGGTGGGCGGTCGCGCCGCGGTCGAGGTGGGCCGGCGGCTGGCCCGGCTGGCCCGCGACCACCAGGTCGTCGTCGTGACGCACCTGCCGCAGGTGGCGGCGTTCGCCGACACCCATCTGCAGGTGGTCAAGAGCGACGACGGCACGGTGACCCGCAGCGGTGTCGTGCGGCTCGACGACGAGGCTCGGGTCGCCGAGCTCTCGCGCATGCTCGCTGGCCTCGACAGCGGGCTGGCGCGCGGGCACGCGGAGGAGCTCATCGCCAGCTCGCGTGCGCTCGTGGCCGAGGACGCCGCGTAGTGGCCTGCGGAGGCGCAGCCGGCCCGCCCGGGGGCGCGTGGACCGGCGCGCCCCCCGAGGTGCGGGTGGGGGGACACCGCCGCGGCAGGTGCGGTGGGGCGAGGTACCTGCCGCAGGCGCGGTGCGGCGAGGCTGCAGAAGAGGGTGGCTCTGGCAGACTCGGCGCGTGAGGCTCGCGACGCGGCGTGCCCGGCAGCCCCAGCGGTCGCCCGGGCTCGTCGGGACGGCGCGGCTGGACCGGCGCACGAAGGCCCTCACCAAGCGCCTGCGCCCCGGCGACATCGCGATCATCGACCACACCGACGTCGACCGGGTCAGCGCCGACGCGCTCGTCGCGTGCCGGGTGGGCGCGGTGGTCAACGCCGCGGTGAGCACCAGCGGCCGCTACCCCAACCTCGGGCCCGAGATCCTGCTGGCTGCGGGCGTCCCGCTGCTGGACGCCGTCGGGCCGGACGTGTTCGCCCAGGTGCGCGAGGGCGACGACGCCCGTCTCGACGGCGACGTGCTGTACGTCGGCGACCGCGAGGTCGCCCGCGGCACCTTGCAGACGCTGGAGAGCGTCGAGGCGGCGATGAACGCGGCGCGCCAGGGTCTCGCGACCCAGATCGAGGCGTTCGCGGCGAACACGATGGAGTACCTGCTCCGGGAGCGGGACCTGCTGCTCGACGGCGTCGGCGTGCCCGACCTGCACACGGACCTGCAGGGGCGGCACGCGCTGCTCGTCGTCCGCGGGTACGACTACCGGCAGGACCTCGCGGTGCTCCGCCCGTACATCCGGGAGTACCGGCCCGTGCTCATCGGGGTCGACGGCGGTGCGGACGCGCTGCTCGAGGCCGGCTACCGGCCGGACCTCATCGTCGGCGACATGGACTCGGTGTCCGACCGTGCGCTGTGCTGCGGCGCCGAGGTCGTCGTGCACGCCTACCCCGACGGCCGAGCCCCCGGGCTCCGCCGGGTGGAGGAGCTCGGCGTGGACGGCGTGGTCTTCCCGGCGGCCGGCACGAGCGAGGACGTCGCCATGCTGCTCGCGGATGAGAAGGGCGCGCAGCTCATCGTCGCGGTCGGCACGCACGCGACGCTGGTCGAGTTCCTCGACAAGGGGCGGGCCGGGATGTCGAGCACCTTCCTCACCCGCCTGCGCGTCGGCGGCAAGCTCGTCGACGCCAAGGGGGTGAGCCGGCTCTACCGCAGCCGCATCTCCACGTCGTCGCTCGTCCTCCTCGTGCTCGCGACCCTCGTCGCGATGCTGGCGGCGGTGCTCGTGTCCACCGCAGGGCAGGCGTACAGCACGCTCCTCGCCGACGACGTCCACGACTTCCTGTTCTGGTTGTCAGGACTGTTCTGAGTGGTCGACTTCCGCTACCACGTGGTGTCGATCATCGCGGTCTTCCTGGCCCTCGCGCTCGGCATCGTGGTCGGGACGACCGCCCTCAACGGCGCGCTGCTCGACAACCTCAAGACCTCCATCAGCACGCTGTCGACCGACAAGCGGACGCTCGAGGGCACGGTGTCCGTGCTGCGCGAGCAGGTCGCCAGCGACCAGCGGCTCGTGGAGCAGGTCGCTCCCGCGGCGGCGCAGGGCCAGCTCGACGGTCAGCGCGTCGTCCTCGTCACCGCTCCGGACGCGCCGGCAGCGGCGCGGGACCGGCTCGTCACCCTGCTGCGCGACGCCGGCGCGACGGTGTCCGGCGAGGTGCGGCTGCACGGGGAGCTGCTCACGCCGACGCAGGCGCCGGCCGTCGCCGTCGCGCTCGCGGCTGCCGGGG
>JALYNK010000387.1 GCA_030773235.1 Actinomycetota bacterium
CCCCCCGCCTCGGGTGGGTGCCGCAGCGCAGCGGCGCCGCGAGCGGCGTGCCGGCCACGGTGCGCGAGGTCGTCGCGACCGGTCGGTTGGCGCGGCTCGGCCGGCTGCGCCGCGCGGGGACGGCCGACCGGGCCGCGGTCGACCGCGCGGTCGAGACCGTGGGGCTCGCCGACCGGCGCGACGACGACGTGGCGAGCCTGTCCGGCGGCCAGCAGCAGCGGGTGCTCATCGCCCGGGCGCTCGCCGCCGAGCCGGAGCTGCTCGTCCTCGACGAGCCCACCGCCGGCGTCGACGTCGACACCCAGCGGGCGCTCGCCGACGCGCTGCGGGTGCTGGGCAGGCAGGGCATGACGGTGGTGCTCGTCGCGCACGAGCTGGGGCCGATGACCCCGCTGGTGTCGCGCGCCGTCGTGCTGCGCGGCGGGCGGGTCGTGCACGACGGGCCGCCGCCCCACCCCGACGAGCTGCACGACTTCGACCCCGAGCACGCCCACCCGCCGCACGAGGTCGCCGCGGCGACCGGGTCGTGGGGCATCGGGTGAGCGTCCTGTCGTACGACTTCATGCAGCGCGCCCTGCTCGCCGCCCTGCTCGTCGGCCTCGCCGCGCCGGCGGTGGGGGTGTTCCTCGTCCAGCGCCGCCTGGCGCTGCTCGGCGACGGGCTCGGCCACCTCGCGCTCACCGGCGTCGCGCTCGGCTTCCTGCTCGGCACCGCACCGGTGGGCACCGCGGTCGTGGTCGCCGCCACCGGCGCGGTGGTGCTCGAGCTGCTCCGGCAGTCCGGCCGCGCCACGGGCGACGTCGCGCTGGCACTGCTCTTCTACGGCGGCATCGCCGGCGGCGTGCTGCTGCTCGGGCTGTCCGACCGGGCCACCGGCGCGAACCTGCTCGGCTACCTGTTCGGCTCGCTCACCTCGGTCACGCCGGGCGACCTCGTCGTCATCGCCGTCCTGTCGGTCGGCCTGCTCGTCGTGCTCGGCGCGGTCGGCCGGGAGATGTTCGCGGTCTGCCACGACGAGGAGTACGCCCTGGTGGCCGGTCTGCCGGTCCGGGCGCTCAACCTGCTGCTCGCCGTGCTCGCCGCCGTGACGGTGACCGTGGCGATGCGCGTCGTCGGGCTGCTGCTCGTCAGCGCGCTCATGGTCGTCCCGGTCGCCACCGCGCAGCAGCTCGTCCGCGGGTTCCGCGCGACGGTCGCGCTCGCCCTGCTCGTCGGCGTGGTGTCCGCGGTCACCGGCGTCCTCGGGTCGTACGCGGCGGACACCGCGCCGGGAGCGTTCATCGTCGTCGTGGCGCTCACGGGCTACGCGGTCGCGGCGCTGGCCGGCGGCGTGCGGCGGCGCAGCCGGCGCGCCGCGTTCGCGCTGCTGCCCGAGCAGTCCGCGTGACGGCCGGCGGCGGGCCATGACCGGACACAGGGCATGACCGGACACAGGGCATGACCGGACACAGGGCATGACCGGACACAGGGCATGACTGGACACAGGGCATGAGCGGGGCGGCAGGCCGACCCCGTACGACCCGGCAGCGCCTCGCGGTCGCCGATGTGCTCGGCCGGCTCGACGGGTTCCGCAGCGCGCAGGAGCTGCACGACCTGCTGCGGGCGGAGGGCGCCCAGGTGGGCCTGACGACCGTGTACCGCAACCTGCAGGCGCTCGTGGAGGCGGGCGAGGTCGACGCCCTGCGCTCCGACGACGGCGAGGTGGTCTACCGCCGGTGCGCCACCGAGGCGCACCACCACCACCTCGTCTGCCGCACCTGCGGGCGCAGCATCGAGGTGGAGGGGCCGGAGGTGGAGGCGTGGGCGGGCGCGGTAGCCGCGCGCCACGGGTTCGCGGACGCCACGCACACCGTCGAGGTCTTCGGCACCTGCGGCGACTGCGCCGCCGGAGCCGTCCTCGGCTGACCGGTCAGGCCGCCAGCTCGAACCAGACCACCTTGCCGACCCCGGCGCGGTGGACGCCCCAGTCACTCGCCAGCGACGCCACGAGGGCGAGCCCCCGCCCGCCCTCCTCCATCGGGTCCGCGGTGCGCGGCGTCGGCATGGTCGGGCTGTCGTCGCTCACCTCGACGCGCAACATGCTGTCCTCGGTGATCACCCGGACCTGCACGTCACCGGTGCCGTGCACCAGCGCGTTGGTCGCGACCTCGCTGACGAGCAGCGCCACGGTGTCGCAGAGGAAGCCCATCCCGCTCTGCCGGCAGGCCTGCACGGCGAACCGCCGCACGCTGGCGATGCTCGCCGGCAGGCTCGGGACCACCAGGCTGTCGCTCGCGTGCGGGCCGTCCGTCTGCGCTGCACCGGAGTCCGCCACCACGCGGGCAGGGTGCCCCGCACCCGTGCGGGTCATGCGGCGCGCAGCCCGCAGTGCGCTGCGTCAGCGCGGAGCGGCCGGCACCGCGGGGGCGTCCGAGCGG
>JALYNK010000388.1 GCA_030773235.1 Actinomycetota bacterium
CAGCTCGCGGGCCTGCACCGCCAGTTGAATACCGGGCCGTCGACCGGAACGCTCGGGGCTACTTCCTGGATGGGAATCGGTCGGACCGGCGGCGGGGCGAGGCCCAGGTCGGCGAGCCAGCCCGCCAATTGCTCCGCCGAGTGCACGTACACATGCGACCGAGCCCGACCCAGCCGTGGGCCGCAGAGCACATCGGGAAGTGCTTTCCGGAGGTGTAGGCGGTGGGCGCCCGTCCTCGTCTGACATAGCGGACTGCGCAGACCTACCGGCGCCTCAGAGCACGCGGCGGGCTCCGTCTGACGGCTGTACCGGGAACACCGCGGGCTTCCGGAAGCCGGCGTCGGCGAAGGCGCTGCTGACCGCCGCTGGGAGCGACGACACCTCGCGGTCTGGGACGACAGCGACAGCGGACCCGCCGAATCCGCCGCCGGTCATCCGCGCCGCCAGCGCGCCATTGCGGCCGGCCGTCTCGACGGCCAGGTCCAGCTCGGGACAGGAGATGCGGAAGTCGTCGCGCATCGAGGAGTGCGAGGCGGCGAACAAGTCCCGCAGCGTCCGCACGTCGTCGTCCCCGGCCTGGTCCAGACCGCGCCGCAGCAGGTCGGCGACCATCAGCACGCGGGCGTTCTCGGTGACGATGTGCCGGGCGCAGCGCTGCAGCTCGCCCGACAGTTGCTCCTGCACCTGCTGCAGCGTCGCGTCGCGCAGCGCCGGCACGCCCAGCTGCGCCGCGGCGGCCTCGCAGGTCTGCCGGCGCCTGGCGTACTCGCCCCCGGCGTGCGCGTGCTGCACCCGCGTGTCGATCACCACGAGACGCAGCCCCGCGCGGTGCAGGCGCAGGGGCAGCGGGGTGACCGACAGGTGTCGGCAGTCGATGAGCAGTGCCCCGTCCGCTCGGCCCAGCAGCGCTGCGAGCTGGTCCATCACCCCCACCGGCGCCCCCACCACCTCGGTCTCGGCGCGCTGCGCCGCGCGAGCCAGGTCGATGCGGGTCAGCTCGGCCCCCACTAGATCGGCGACGGCCAGCGCCACCGACGCCTCCAGCGCGGCGCTGGACGACAGGCCTCCACCGATGGGCACGTCGGAGGACACCAGCACCTCGAGGCCCGGCACGGGCACCCCCAGCTCGCGCACGGCCCACACCACGCCTGCGGCGTACCCCGGCCATCCCTGGACGCGGCCGGGCGCGAGCTCGGCAACCGGCACGTCGACGCCGCCGGGCAGGTCGGTGGAGCGGCAGCGCAGCAGCCCGTCGCCGCGCGGCGCCACGGCGGCGAGCGCCTCCCGATCCACGGCGACGGGGAGGACGAAGCCGTCGTTGTAGTCGGTGTGCTCGCCGAGCAGGTTCACCCGACCGGGCGCCGCCCAGATCCCGGCCGGTGCGCGACCGAACGCCGCCCGGGCCCGCGTCGCGAGCCAGGCGGCACGGAGCGCGACGTCGGACACTGGCTCCTCCCTCGCGTGCACCCTCGCACGGGCCGCGCCGGCGTACCTCGCTCCCGTGCCACCCCGCCGACCCGGGCGATCTCCTGGAGGTGCGGCTGTGAACACCCACCCGCGACCGCAGCTGACCCGCAGCCGCTGGACGGACCTGTGCGGGCCGTGGCAGTTCGCGTACGACGACAAAGACCGCGGCCTGCGCGAGGGCTGGCAGCACCGGACCGACGTGTTCGACCGGACGATCCAGGTGCCCTTTCCACCCGAGTCGACCGCCAGCGGGATCGGCGACCGCGGCTACCACCGGGTGCTGTGGTACCGCCGCACCTTCCGTGCGGAGCGCGACCCGGGCGGCCGCGTGCTGCTGCACTTCGCCGCCGTCGACCACTCCGCGCAGGTCTGGGTGAACGGCCGGTTGGTCGCGGTGCACGAGGGCGGCCAGACGCCGTTCAGCGCCGAGATCAGCTCGGCGCTCGAGGGGAACGGCGAGCAGGTCGTCGTGGTGCGCGCGCAGGACGACCCGCTCGACCTCGAACAGCCGCGCGGCAAGCAGGACTGGGAGCCGCGGCCGCACGCGATCTGGTACGACCGCACCAGCGGCATCTGGCAACCCGTCTGGTTCGAGCCGGTGCCCGCCACACGGGTGCACGAGCTGCGGTGGACCCCGGACCTCGACCAGGCGCTGCTGCGCCTGGACCTGCGCCTGGTGCGCACCGATGCACGACCACTGCACCTGCACGTCGTGCTGACCCAGCACGGGGAGCTCCTGGCGGACGACCTGGTGGCCGTGCGCGGCGAGCGCGTGACTCACGACTTCCCGCTGGCCCAGACCGACATCACCCTGGCCCGCAACAGGGTGCTGTGGTCGCCGGAGACCCCCAACCTCGTTGAGGCGTCGCTGCGCCTGCTCGACGGCGACGCCGTCGTGGACGAGGTCGACAGCTACACGGCGATGCGCAGCATCTCCGCCTCCGAGCG
>JALYNK010000389.1 GCA_030773235.1 Actinomycetota bacterium
AACGCCTGTGGCGAGCCGATCTGCGGCCGGCCGAGGCGGCTGAAGACGATGCGCAGCATCGCGTTCACGTCGGTGGCGGTGCCGACGGTCGACCGCGGGTTGGCCCCCATCCGCTCCTGGTCGACGACGATCGCGGTCGTCAGGCCGTCGAGGACGTCGACCTCGGGCCGCGCGACCGTGGGCAGAAAGCCCTGGAGGAAGGCGCTGCAGGTCTCGTTCACCAGGCGCTGCGACTCCGCGGCGATCGTGCCGAACACCAGCGAGCTCTTGCCCGAGCCGGAGACGCCGGTGAAGACCGTCAACCGGCGCTTCGGGATCTCGACGCTGACGTTCTTCAGGTTGTTCACGCGCGCGCCCTGCACGCGGATGAGGTCGTGCCCGTCGGCGGTGTGCCCGTCGGCGGTGTGCCCGTCGGCGGTGTGGCGGTCGGCGACGTGAGGGGCCCTCGACGGCGCCGCCGTCCTCGTGATCGTGCTCATCGATGTCCTCCGTACGGCGGCCTGGCACCGAGCCTGCCGGGTGCGCGGAGACGATGGAGGCGGTACGGCGAGCCCGGTCAGCTGCGCCAGGCGTAGCGCCTCTCGGGCCGCCCGGCGGTGCCGTGCCGCAGGCGCACCTCGACCTGGCCGGTGTCGGCGAAGTGCTCGAGATAGCGCCGTGCGCTGACCCGCGACATCCCCGTCCGCTCCCCGCACTCCGACGCCGACAGGTCGGCCGCCGCGTCCCGCAGCGCGCGGCGGACGAGCTCGGCGCTCTCGCGGCTGAGCCCCTTCGGGAGCTGCTCCCTGCGCGTGGTGCCCCCGGCGAACAGCCGGTCGATGTCGCCCTGGCGCGCCTCCTCGGCCGCTGCGAGCGAGCGCCGGGTCGCCGCGTACTGCTCGAGCCGGGTACGGAGCGCGTCGGCGTCGAACGGCTTGAGCAGGTAGTGCACGACGCCGCCGCGCAGCGCCTGTCGGACCGTCTCCACCTCCTTGGCGGCGGTCACGACGAGCACGTCGACGTGCTCGTCGCCCTCGCGCAGCTCCCGCAGCACGTCGATCCCGCTCACGTCGGGCAGGTGGATGTCGAGCAGCACGAGGTCAGGCCGCAGCTGTGCGACGGCCTGCAGCGCCGCGCCGCCGGTGTGCGCCACGCCGGCGACCCCGAACCCCGGCACCCGCTGCACGAACGCCGCGTGCACCTTGGCGACCATGAAGTCGTCGTCGACGACGAGGACGCGGATCACGTGCGCACCGCCGCGCGGACCCCGGGCAGGCGCGCCGCGAACACCGCGCCCCCGTCGTTCGTGACCTCCACGTCCCCGCCGCGCCGGAGGCAGATCGAGCGGGTGAGCGCGAGGCCGAACCCGCGGGTGCCGGCCTTGGTCGTGAAGCCGCGCTCGAACAGCTGGTCGGCGTGCTCGGGCGCGACCCCGGGACCGTCGTCGCGGACGGTGACGACGACGGCGCCGCTCTCCTCGCGCACCTCCACGTCGACTGATCGGGCGGACCCGTCCGCCGCAGGGCCGGTCGCCGTCACCGCGTCGAGGGCGTTGTCGACGAGGTTGCCGACGACGGTCGTCAGGTCCTCCGAGGTCTGCTCGTCGACGGGCTCCAGACCGCTGCGGTCCGACAGCCGCAGCTCGACACCGCGCTCCGCGGCCTGGCTCGCCTTGGCGATGAGGAGGGCGGCGAGCGCGGGGTCGGTGATGCGGTCCGTCACCTGGGCGGTCAGCCGCTGCGTGACCCGGCCGAGCCGCCGCACGTAGCGCTGCACCTCGTCGTGCTCGCCGAGCTCGATGAGCCCCGAGATGGTGTGCAGCCGGTTCGCGAACTCGTGCGCCTGCGCCCGGAGCGCGTCGGTGGCCAGGCGCGTCGCGCCGAGCTCGCGCTGCAGCGCAGCGAGATCGGTGAGATCGCGCATCGTGGTCACGGACCCCACCGTCCGCCCGCGGACGACGACCGGCATGCGGTTCAGGGTGAGCACCCGCTCGCCGACGAGCAGCGCGACGTCCCGCCCGGTGCGCCGGCCGGCGAGCACATCGCGCAGCGTCGGCTCCAGCGCGAGCGCCGCGGGCGTACGGCCCACGACGTCGGGCGGCAGCTGCAGCAGCCGGGACGCCTCCTCGTTGACGAGGGTGATGCGCTCCTGCTCGTCGAGCGCGAGGACGCCCTCCTTGATGCCGCTGAGCATGGCCTCGCGGTGCTCGACGAGCCCGCGGATCTCGCGCGGCTCCAGGCCGAGCGTCTGCCGCTTGACCCGCCGGGCCACGAGCAGCGAGCCGACCACCCCGAACGCCCCCGCGAGCCCGAGGTACGTCAGCAGCGTCGGAGCGGCCTGGCGCAGCCGCTCGCCGAGACCGGGGTACGCGCGCCCGGCGACCACGACGCCCAGCACCCGGCCCACCCGGCCCCGCTCCTCGGACAGCACAGG